>CAYZMZ010000053.1:0-7712 GCA_964479655.1 uncultured Planctomycetaceae bacterium | reverse complement strand
TGAGCACGGGTCTTTTCTGTATAGTGAGTAAATATATTCATAGTAATATAATATTCATAAAATCAGGAACGAAAATCGCGAGGGGATTTATCGAGAAAACGCTTAAAAACCCGACTCATGTGATTGTAACTGGGGAATCCTGCCATCAAGGCAATCTGTTCGATTTTAATATTGGTTTGCTGCAATAAAGAAATCGCACGGTAAACGCGGCAGCGATGGATTTCTGCGCGGATAGTTCTGCCCAAACACTGAACAAAATATCGTTCCAGAGTTCGGCGGCTGGTTTTCATCTTTTTCGACAGTTGTTCAATATCAATATCCCGATGTCCCCAATTCCATATTTCCCGACACGCCATTTGTACAATTTGCTCGGGGAAACTATTGTTTACAGCCAGCTGATTTTCGTCCTCCTGGTTATCAATAAAATGAATTTTTGTTATGTAAGACACAATATCGCCCACGTATTGAGCGCGATTTTCCTGCGGGTTGGTTAGTACCTGGTCAACCAAGGCAAGCATTTGCTGTGCAGCGGTAAGTTGTTCGGACTGATTCAGATATACAACCGGCGATTCCGGATTGAGGATTTTCTTTTCGGTCAGATTCTGTAAATAAGAACCGTTGCAGGCAAACCAGAGTACCTGAAATCCGGTTTTGGGATCGGGAATAAGACGATGCCAAATTCCGGGAAAAAGCATAAAAAACGCGCCGGAATCGAGCTTCAAACGGCTTGTATGTTCGGATTCGTAATAACAACCGCCGCTTTTCAAATACAAAAAAACGTATTCGGGTAAAATTCGTCCTTTTTGCAGTTCCAGATGATACAATACCGGACGCCCTTCGTTGGTAAATTCCTCGCCCGGAGCCATGATTTCGTGCCCCGCGCCGGTTAAATACAGTCCCCAGCCTATCTGACGTTCCCCGACAGGCAGAAAGTTCGCTTGCGATTTATTACGAATTGACGTATTCAATACTTCACCGGAATTTAAAAGGCTTTCGATAAAAAACAGCCATAACGCTGTTCTTGATTATACCCGATTCCGTAAATAAATACAAGTCCAGACAAATTGATAAACGAATTTTGCTGGAAAATTTCCTATTATATCTGATTCCACTTGAAAATTTTCCGGCTTATATTATCGTAAAACAGCCCGTTTCATTTCGCTTTAATCGGTAAAAAGAGGAGTTTTTTATTCCTGCGGCGGCGAAATCAAAACGGCGTCGATAGGAAAAAACAAGTGGTCATAGTATAACGGGATATTCCGGCTAAAACTATTTTTGAAGTCGTAATTGCCGGAGAACCGTTGCAGCACCGCAACCCGCTTATCGCCGCTGGTCGGTTAGCCATAAGGCCGCCATTCTAACCGCTAAACCGTTGGTAACCTGATCTAAAATAGCCGACTGCGGTCCGTCTGCAACCTCTGCGGTTACTTCTACTCCGCGATTGATTGGACCCGGCGCGATAATTAAAACGTCCTTTTTCGCCTGCTGAAGACGCGCTGAATCCATAGTATACAAAAGTCCATATTCTCGAACAGACGGGAACGGACGCGTTTGCTGACGCTCAAACTGGATTCGCAATAAATTCAATACATCAACCCGGGGAAGAATATCATCTAAACAGTAACTGTATTCAACGCCGATTTTTGCCCATTGAGAACTGACCAGCGTAGACGGTCCGCAAACGATTACTTTCGCCCCTAATTTTTGGAGACCCCAGATATTGGACCGCGCGGTTCGGCTGTAGGCTATATCACCCACCAAAGCGACAACTTTATCTTTTACCGATCCCAGTCTTTGACGAATGGTTAGAATATCCAGCAACGCCTGGGTCGGATGTTCATGCGGTCCGTCCCCCGCGTTGAGAATACAGCTGTCCAGATTTTGACTCAATAAAAAAGGCGTGCCGGGCATATTGTGCCGAACGACAAACGTATCGATTCCCATTGCCTCGATATTGCGGGCTGTATCGATAACCGTTTCCCCTTTGGACAGACTGCTGGTATTGGCGGTAAAAGCCAAAACCGAGGCTCCTAACCGCTGGGCGGCTAAAGTAAAACTATTTCGGGTACGCGTAGAATTTTCAAAAAAAAGGGTGCATACCGTGCGTCCTGAAAGCAAATTGAGTTTGTTCTTACCCGATTTGCAAATTGTACGAAATCGTTCCGCAACGTCTAAAAGAAGCGTAATATCTTCTGCGGAAAGCTGTTCCAGTCCCAGAAGATGCTTATGCTGCCACTTGTCTATGTTGGGTAACGTTTTAATAAATTCGTCCATCTTTTTATTTGAGGTGAAGTGGGGGATATTATACTATGACTACGTGATTTCTTCTGTCGGCGCCGTTTTGATTTAAACGGCTGTTTTATGATAATACAAGCCGAATAATTTCAAGTGGAACCAGTATATACCCGGAGCAAACCATAGAACTCGACCTGTACCGGTAAAACAGGCATGATTATAAACCGAATTAAAAACCCCGCCAGCCCCCCCGTCGAAAAGACGTTGGGGATTTCCGCGGATTCAATTCGATAAAAAAGCCGTTGAGTCAAATTGAAAAACTTGACTTGACCAAACTACGCTTTCCTACGTCAAACTTTCCCCGCACCAGTCGGTACGGGGATTGAGTTTGCGTTCGTTTTGAACAAAACTTAGTTTTGTTCGGCGTTTTCCGCTTTGATAAGCGTTTTTTCCTTGACTTCTTTTTGCGCCTGAGCGATAAAATCAGCCAAGGGCATAGAACCTTGATCTCCGCGGACCCGGCATCGGACGGCAACGGTATTGGAATCCAATTCCTTCTGCCCGATTACCAGCATGTAGGGCACTTTTTCCATTTGAGCCTTACGAATCTTGGCACCAATCTTTTCCGGGTCGTAGTCGCCAGCAACGCGGAATCCCGCTTCCTGAAGTTGTTGTTCTATCTGACGTCCGTAGTCTTCAAATTTTTGACTGACCACCAAAACGCGAATCTGTTCCGGAGCTAACCAAAGCGGGAACGCGCCGGCAAAATGCTCGATCAAAATTCCAAAGAATCGTTCAAACGACCCAAATGGAGCGCGGTGAATCATAACAGGGCGATGCGGCTGATTATCCGCTCCGATATATTCCATATTGAATCGCTGTTCGGAGGGAAGATTATAATCCAGCTGAACCGTACCTAGCTGCCATTGACGTCCGATGCAGTCGGTTACAATAAAGTCGGCCTTAGGACCGTAAAAAGCGGCTTCCCCCTGCGCGATGGATAAGTCCGGCAAATTCATCGACTGACATACTTTTTTCAGCGACGCCTCCGCCTTATCCCAGGTTTCGGGAGTTCCGACGTATTTATCCGAGGCGGGATCACGGAAACTCAAGCGAACCTTGTAATTTTCAAATCCCATCGTTTTAAGAACAAAGACGGTCATTTCAAGACATTTACGAAATTCGTCTTCTACCTGATCTTCCGTACAGAAAATATGCGCATCGTCCTGCGTAAAACCGCGAACTCGGGTTAGACCAGACAGTTCGCCGGATTGCTCGTATCGATGAACGTTTCCAAATTCAGCCAGACGAAGCGGCAGTTCACGATACGACCTCGGACGAGTTTGATAAATCATGATATGGTGCGGGCAGTTCATCGGACGCAGCAGATACATGTCGTCTTTATCTACCTCGATGGGCGGAAATTGACTGTCGGCGTAGTAGGGATAATGACCTGAAGTTTTATACAGTCCAACTCGTCCAACGACAGGCGTATAAACCAGCTGATAACCGCGTTTTTGCAATTCTTCAACCAGGAAGTTTTCCAAAACACGTCTGACCATCGCCCCTTTGGGCAGCCACAGAATCAAGCCCGGTCCAACGTTTTGGTCAATAGCAAACAATTCCAGTTGCTTGCCTAAAACCCGGTGATCTCGTTTTTTCGCTTCTTCCAGCTGATCCAAATAGGCGGTTAATTCCTTTTTATCGAAGAAAGCGGTTCCGTACAAACGAGTAAGCTGCTGATTATTCGCATCGCCTTTCCAATACGCGCCGGCAACCGACATAACCTTGGGAGCCGCACAGAATCCAGCACTGGGAACGTGAGGCCCGCGGCACAAATCGACAAACTCTCCCTGACGATAGAAGGAAACAATTTTCTGGTCGGCCAGCGTCGTTTTCAGATGTTCGACTTTGAGCTTCTGTCCCATTCCTTCCAATAATTTTATCGCTTCCTCCCGCGGCATTTCAATTCGTTCAAACGGCTCGTTGGCTTTGATTATTTTCGCCATTTCCGCCTCAATTGCCGCGAAATCCGATTCGGAAATCGGCTTGGGAAACGCAACATCATAATAAAAACCGGTATCGACGGTAGGACCAAAAGCCAATTCGACGTCTTTAAACAAACGCATAACCGCACGTGCCATAATATGAGCGCATGAATGACGCATTATAGACAACGCCTCGGGGTCTTTTTTGGTTATCAATTTAACAGAAACCTCGCCGTCTTCGGGCAATACGAAGTCGGTTCCAACCAACGTTCCGTCTACATGCGCGGCAACAGTCGCCTTTGCCAAACCGGGGCCAATCTTTTGCGCCACGTCAATCACCTGAATCGGGGACGAAAATTCCAATTTATCGCCATTGGGAAGAATTACAGTAAGCATAATCGCCTTTCAAAGAATGAAATTTCAAATTCGTCCTGGAATACAAAACCAGAACCGTGTTTTTTATTATATCTACTCAAGAAAATAATAGAAGTAGGACAGAGTACATTAATAATACGGACGACAATAATAATATAGAATAGATTTATCTGCCGCAGTCGTTCTTAAAATGCAAAAAACAAGTGCTTTGCATAAAATAGGTGAAATTAACGTCAAAAATCAAGACTTCTTCCAAAAAAACAATCTCTAAAAATAGGTAGATTGCGACAAATAGACTAATTTTAGTGTTGGTAGTGATTATTTTGGATTAAATAATTTTAACGTTTTTGTATTTTATTCGGAATATTACTGTTTTTCTGACTGACTTTGGACGATGTTACTATCATAGAACCGGAATACGAAAGCCGGAAAACAGGTATTTTACTATAACCGAGTGATTTTTTCCATCGACAACGTTTTGATTTCGCCCCCCTTAAAAGGACTAAAACCTTGTTTTACCGATTTGGACGAACTAAAACGACTGGTATATGACAGTATAAGCCGGAAAATTTCAGTTGGAATCAGTATAGATAATTAACTTTGACAATAGAGGGGATACTTTTTCAACGGAGAAAGTAACCCAAACCAAGGCAAGTCATGGAGGACAAACCGTGAAATCTGCAATAGCAAAATGGTTTAAGCATATTACTTATGGTGTTAAGCAGCTAAAACCGATTTTTTTGATTACCCTTATTACGGGCGTTTCAGTCCTTGCTCAAGGACAGGAAAGTCAGTTGGGGTATTCCTATCCAGAGGGAGCTGTGCCTGCCTCGAACGGAATCGGTATGAATCCTAATTATGCGGCTTCGCCAAGTACTCCAACGGCAATCGGAACCGCTCCGGTGGAAAAACGGGGCGATTATTGGGTTCGTAATACAGACCGATATGGGAATCCCAAAACGGATTTGGATCAGTATTCCCCGGGTATCCTGCCTCAACCGATGGGAGCGTTACCCAACAGCGGTCCGGAAAAGATCGACCCGCGTACACTTGAACCGTCTTCCCTTAAGGGAGCGCCGGGCGATACGCCTCTCAATACGGGAGGATGCCAAATTTGCGGAGGCGGTTACGGAAATCCGCGTTTGTGGACCATAGAAGCCGGCTTGCGAGTTTTACATCGGGATACCCCCGAAGGTATAGAAGGCATTCCAGGAATTTGCAGCGTAATTTCAAGCATCCCCAATATTACAGGGTTGTATCAACGTGCCGATAGTTCATTTGATGTTTGCGGAGCGTTGGACTTAAAAGTCAAACGCTATCTGGGGCGCGATGTAAAGAACAACGATTATTTCATGGAATTTGAATATAATGGATTGGCTGAATGGAAGTTGGACAATCAGTATATTCTATCGGGATACAAAGTCGAAACGACTACAGCGGAAGATGGAACAACCTCAAGTACAAACGTTCCCGTTTCAGAATTGTATAATTTCCATATTAGATCTCGTTTGAATACCCTTGAATTAAATCTGCGATTTAACAACCGGGGAACGTTGCACGATAAACTGGTTTATCTGCCCAACGGACGAGTACAGCGTCAATGCAAACCGGGTTGGAGCAATAATTTGATGGTTGGTATTCGTTACCTGAATCAAAACGACTTGGCAATGCTGACCAATCTGAGTACCGGCAGTTTTCTTGGTTGCGAAACAGACAATAACATGCTTGGCTTCCAAATCGGCGGAGAATTGATCGATAAGCATTGTTTGTGGAATTGGGGATTCAACTGGAAAGTATCTCCTATGTACAACTGGGCTGATAGAACACTCAAACTTAACGGTTTTGAATCAAAGACCAATGCCGGTCAATTATCCGGAATGGCAGACCTCGGATTTTGGGCGGATTACAAAATTGCAAAACACTGGAAAGTCCGAGCGCAATACGACATAATGTGGGTTGTAGGTTTAGCTCAGGCAACCAATCAGATTGAGCGAGGGGTATATGATGATCAGTTCGCGTTGGATAACGATTCTGTAGAGTTTATCCAAGGTCTGACGTTAGCCGTTGAATACGGTTGGTAATCGTAAACGTTCTTTCAGTAATTTCTGAATTTAGCATTTTGAAAAGCGGGGGTTTAACTCCCGCTTTTTCCGTATAGAAGTTATATATTCCTTTTTTGTATACTTTTAATCACCTATAAAAGGTTTCTATAGAGCGCGCGGAGCTTGTTCCCGCTTTCAAACCACGTAGCGGTTGAAAGACGGTTCGGCTACCGCCGGTTGTCGAAAAACTGTTTGGCGATATTCAACGCGATTTTACGGGAAGGCACGAAGACACGAAGGAGCACGAAGAAGAATTATAAGGGTTGATTTAGAATACCGCATTGGACAGATGTATACACGGAGGGAAGGCGTCCTCGCCTTTCTGCGGTCGTCCTCGGCCGCTTAACGCCGTTCGATTTTGAATACCGTTTGGGATGTATTGTCCCAACCGCGTAGCGGTTGAAGCCCCGAGCCGGAGAGGCGGTTCGCACCGCGTACGAGGCGTTTTATAACGTCTTGTCTTCTACTACGCAGCCGTCTTTTAGACGAATAATTCGCTTCGCCTGATTCCCGACCTCCGGCTCGTGCGTTACAATAATAATCGTTTTCCCTTCCTGATTGAGTTCCTTTAACAATGCGATTATTTCTGCCGTCGTTGCGGTATCGAGATTGCCGGTCGGTTCGTCTGCCAGTAAAAAAGCGGGATTGTTTATCAAACTTCGCGCGATTCCAACCCGCTGCTGCTGACCGCCGGATAGCTGAAATGAACGATGCTGCAATCGAGAACCCAAGCCCACCTTTTGAGCTAATTCCAAACATCGCTGACGAGATTGAGAACTGATTACCCCTTGATAATACAGCGGAACTTCGATATTCTCCAAGACCGTTAGTTGAGGAATCAGATTGTAAGATTGAAAAATAAATCCGATTTTCGTCGCTCTAATTTCTGAAAGTGCGTCGTCGGAAAGCGAGCTAACGTCTTCCCCGTCCAGCTTAATCACGCCGCTGGTCGGACGATCCAAGCAACCAAGTAAATTTAACAACGTGCTTTTCCCCGATCCGCTTGCCCCCA
>CAYZMZ010000052.1:0-12291 GCA_964479655.1 uncultured Planctomycetaceae bacterium | reverse complement strand
TTGACACTGGATAAATCCTTTCTTCTTAATTGTCCGCAGGCAGCCGCAATATTACCGCCTTTTTCTTTGCGAATTTGTACCTGAACCCCCGCCTGTCCCAAAATTTGGGTGAACTGCTCGATTCTATTTTCAAACGGACGTTTAAACGGTAGTCCCGGCACCTCGTTATAGGGAATTAAATTGACCAAGGCGTTTTTACCGCGTAATAATTCCGCTAGTTGCTGCGCGTTTTCGGGAGAATCGTTGGTATTACCCAGTAAAACGTACTCGTAAGTAATTCGCCGTCCGGTCTTTTCAAAAAATCGATCTGCCGCCTGAATCAAAGCCTCTATTCCCGTCTTTTTGTTGGCTGGAACGATATGATTTCGCAGTTGATCGTTAGGCGCATGGAGAGAAATCGCTAAATGATACTGTTTCCCGGTTTGCATCACGCGTTCGATTCCTTCGACAATTCCAACGGTCGAAATAGTAATTTTCCGCGCTCCAATTTCCAAATTTTGAGAAATAATATCCAATGCCGGAAGCAGATTATCCAGATTGAACATCGGTTCTCCCATCCCCATAACCACGATATTGGTAATTCGTCCGGACGGCGAAGAAGATAAATTACCGTCTGCAGAATTATTTTCGTCTGCCTGATTGAGAATATTCTGAAAACAAAGTACCTGCTGAATAATTTCGTCGGCGTCTAAATTCCGGACAAAGCAGCCGCCTGATTCGGTTTTAGTCTGCCCGGTTGCACAAAATCGACACCCCATCGCGCAGCCAACCTGAGTAGACAAACATACCGTATGATGTTCCCGATCATCAGACAGCATCACGCATTCGACGGTTTGATTATCGTACAATTTTAACAGTAGTTTTATAGCAAAAGCCGATTGACTGGTTTGAACTATCTCTACGGTTGAAAGAGAAAAGCAGGCGGCTAATTTAGCCTGCAATTCAGACGAAATATTTTTCATGTCGGCAAAAGTCCGAACGCCGGGCTTGAACAGCCAAGACTGAATTTGCGAGGCGCGAAACGGTTTTTCGCCGTTTTCGATCAGCCAGCTTTTTAAGGATTCGGACGATTGCAAGTAAATTGACTTCATTTAATTTTTCTTGAACTGAATTCCGCCGCCGTTATTGCCGTTGTCTTCTGCCTGACTGGGCAAAACTCCGGAATCGAGCAGTAAATATCCGCCCCAAAACAACGGGTGGGTCATACGCGGCAAATCTTCGGCGGAATCGGCTTTAATACGGGGTTCTTTATCCTTTTCTATTTTTAACCCCGCAGTTCGTAATACCGCCAACTGCCAGGCAGAGGCGGCATCCAAACGAGGCGTTGCTTCAACAAAAACTTTTAACAAGTTTTCTGCGGAAAAACCGCCTGTACGCCAGCGCGACAGCAGTATCGTCTGCGTGCCTTCCGACATCAAAGCGCAGGCCGTATAAAAAATATCGCTTCCCGGCGGCACACAATTCTGCTTGAAGGAGCATTCCTCTGGAGTATGAAAACCCGGCAGAAGCAGCATCTGGGGAGCGCCGTACGGCAACAACATGCAATTGCCTATCATACCATCTATTTTGGATTCATCAATTCCCAGCGGGTGTAATTGGAGAAATTTATTGTAATCCGGATTCAAATCCTCCCAAACCAGCAGTCTTTTCAGTCGCGAATAAACCAACTGCGCCCCGGCGGGTAACAGGGGTTTAGTCAGCGCGCTTTTTACCGGCTGAGATTCCATAATACTGGCAAACGCGTTTTCCGCCGTCTTGGGATCATCTTTGGGATATAATCGACCTTGCGCAAAAGTCCATTCGACGTTACCTAAAGTAGGAATCGGACGAGGAACCGTCAGGCTAGCCGTCGGAGCGTACCGAATCTTAAATTGATATATCAGCGGACGGCGACCGGCTGGCAGCTGAACCTGGAGTAAATCAAACGGAACGTACCATAGAAAATCGTCGGGAACAATCGCCAAGCCGGGGAATTTCTGAGTAAAATCAGCCTTGGAATCTTTTAATATTTCCGTTAAAAGCAAACCGGCGGTTTTACGCCACGAATCTGTCAGCAACGATAAATCTAACGGACGGTTAGAATCGATCATTTGCATTTCTTTATGCAACTGCTTATTGAGCATCAGAATCTTAGGCAGCGTCTTTAACTCCCAGGTAGTATATTGCGTCGCATTGATCAGAAAAGCAAACATTCGTCCGCGGGCGTTATAAAAAATTAAGGCGGCTTCCCCCTCCGGCAATTGCCTCTGAAGGTCTTCGCATGTAAACACCGGCGGAAAAACCGGGTCTACCGGCAAACGGCGTAAAAGCATACTGTACAAAAGAGCTTCTTGTTGGGCAGACGTTTTGTCCAGTTGCTCATATATTTTTCCCTGCGATTTTACATCCGCCGCCTCCGCCGGAGCCTGCGGTAATTTGAGAATTTCCTGCTTGATTTTATCCGACTGAGCCTCTAATTGCGCGTAAGCGGGAAAATCAGCCAGCACGTTTTGCCGCTGCGTTTTGGCTATCGGCGTCAATCCCTGATCCGGAGAACTCAGTGCCAAACGCAGATTAAACAGCCGTCCCCCGGCAAACATCGGAGCGTAAAATCGGGCACGACGTCCGTAATCGGCAATCATAATTGCCTTTTGATATTCTTCCCGTTCCATGGCAATCAAAAACCAGTTATCGAACGAAATCGGACGCGCACAAGCAATCATCGCCAAAGCCGTCATCGGATTTAACGACCAGTCCGCCGCCGTTGGATCTCGAAGCAGCGTTTCATATAAAACCATCGCTTTTCGCGGGGTTATATCGCTTCTAACCGTCATTTTCCCGTTCTGATACAGGTTATTGAGAACATCTATTTGATACAAATGTTCGCAACCGTGATTCATATATTCCAGCGCAGATGCCAACGCCTGCTGACCTTCTTTAATTTGATTCCCCTGAAAACACATTTCAGCAGTTACAAAATTGAATTTCGCTCCAATAGCACTCAAACCAATATCCCGCTGCGTGTTGATTATTCGCTTCGCTTCTCCCAGATACTTCGCCGCATCAGCCGTTCTATTAAAATAGAGCATATTTTCGGCCATCAAAGTATTCAAAACAACCTGCAATCGCTTCCCTGCCTTGGTTCTGGACCACGGAATAGCCGGAGCTAAAGCCGGAGAGGGACTTTTCGGATTGCCCGATAAATGAGCGGCGGAAAGCCCTTTGAACCCTTCCTCCAAAATCGTACAATTAGCACTGATTTTCGGAAAACAAACCGCCGCTACGGTTGCTTCGTGATAAAATTGAACGGCAGACGTACTGTTGCCCGCCAATAACGCCTGACGTCCCAGTGCCAAAAACGCCAAAGCCGTCAACGGGTGATCAAACTGACCCGCACAGACCGTACCGCGATTGAGCAGCGGAATAGCCGCATCGTACTTTTCCGCTCCTAAATACGCCATCCCCAAGGCAACATCAATCCAGCTTTGCGTCCAATGATTCGGAGGAGCTGGACGAGTCGCCAGTTTATTGATTACCGTATCGGTCAATCGATCTTCCTTGCATAAAGGACCCAATAATTCGTAGCGCCGATATAACGCCAAAGCCGTACATTCCCAAATTTCCGCTAAATTTACAGGAATCAGACGGGCCATTTTAACCGTACCGCCCTGTTTAACCGTATCATACTGATTGATATTACCGTAAAGCAGATTGAATGTTTCTGGAATATTACCCAGCGTTTTACTTCGCGTACCCGTTCCCCACGGAATACTGATTTGGCGATTGGTTTGAGGTCCGATTCCCTGAGCCGGAAATCGGGTATCCATCATCCAGGCTGGATTCTGAACAAAAATATTAACGGCCGCATTGTAATTTTCCAGAGCGTTATTAAAATCGCCCATCGCGTAGTAACATTCCCCCAGCATCGTAAACGCGCAAATAGAATCTACCCAGCGTGAAGACGCGGACTTGGTTGCCGAACGAACTTCGGATTGATACCCTTTCAAGGCGTTTTTGAAGTCCCCTTCGTTCAAATTAACTACTTGACCGAAATAGCTCATATGAGGTAATTGCTGCGTTTGGGCAATCGCCCGACTGGAAACAGTCAGGCTCCCGATAATCAGACCTAATACCAGTAAAACGGATTCAGTTCGCATTGTTCTATCTCCTGAAGGTTCAACATTGAGTTCACTCAAAACGGTATCGTACAACATCCCCCGAACTTACAGTACGAGGAAAAAGCTAAAAATTCCGATTCTTATTATCTTAATATTAATACACTTTAATTTAGTATTAATACACTTGGATTCTTCTTGGATTCTTCTTATTGCACTTACTCTTGCTTTCGCTTATTCGCCTTATTCTTCATTCCATTTCCCGGCAGGCTTCCGGATTTTATACCGGATTAACTTTCTGTCCAAAGTCGATCTTTCGATTCCCAGCAAAGCCGCCGCCCGACTTTTATTCCATTCGCAGTAATTCATCATAGATTCTATATGCTTGGATTCCATATCCAACAGCGAACAGGGCGCAAAAACGCCGCCGTCCGCCTGCTTACCCGGAACAAAGGTATCGCCTGCGGTTGCCAAATTGGACAAAAGTAAATCGGATTCGCCAATACGCGGCGTTCTGCATAAAACTACCGCCCGCTCGATCACGTTTTTCAACTCGCGCACGTTGCCCGGCCACCGATATTCCTGCAAACAGCGCATCGCAGAAGGCGTAAATCCTTCTATCTTGCGGCCGGTCTCTTCCTTGTATCGTTTCAGAAAATATTCAGACAGGGTAATAATATCTTCCGGTCTTTTTCGCAACGCCGGAACCACAATTTCCAAAACACGCAATCGGAAAAACAAGTCGCGTCTGAAATGCTTTTCGGTTACTTCCTTTTCCAAATCCCGGTTCGTCGCGGCTATAACCCGAACGTCAACATTAATCGGCTTGTTTCCCCCGACCCGTTCAAAGGGATGCCCTTCCAAAACGCGGAGAAATTTAGCTTGAATATTCTGACTCATCTCTCCGATTTCGTCGAGCATAAGAGTTCCGCCGTCCGCCGCCTCAAACTTGCCGATTTTTCGCTCCGTCGCCCCCGTAAAGGCTCCTTTTTCGTGCCCAAACAACTCGCTGGCAAGCAAATCTTCCGATAACGCCGCGCAGTTAAGGCATATAAATGGATTATTTGCGCGTACACTGGAAAAATGAACCGCCCGGGCAACCAGCTCTTTTCCCGTTCCGCTTTCTCCGCGAATTAAAACCGTCGCTTTACTGCCGGCAGCCAAAGCAATTTGCTCGGTAATTTCCATCATCATTTGAGAATTACCGACTAATTCGCTTTGAACCCCCAACTGACGCCGAAGTTGAATGTTTTCCGATTCCACTTTTTTCAGATTTCTTGCCAGCTGATTTCGATGAGCTAAATTATCAAAAACAACCGCCAGAGTATCCGCAACAGCCAAGGCGTAATCCAAATCAGCCGGCGTCGGCTTCTGGTCTGTATTGGTTGAAAACAGATGAATCAGCCCCAAAATCGTATGTTCAAACCGAAGCGGCGCACAGATCATACTTTTTGCGTCTAACTCCCCGCGACTATCCTTTTGAGCCAAAGAACTATCTTCGCCAATATCCTGCGCCATGATTCCCTGACCTTCCCGAACGACGGTAACAGCCAGAAAATCGGAAACACCTCGATATTTTGCCCCGCGCCGACTTTGAAAAGTCAGCAGATTTAACTGCGAGGAAGAATTAAAATGCTCCGGCGTAATTTCAGGCGGAAGCAGCATCACAGCTCCAATATCGACGGAAATCTGATCCATCAAGGCGTCCAACGCTTTATCTGCCGCCTGTTTGAAATCATCCAATCGACTTAAATCCAATGCCAGCTTGCACAAATCGGTTGTCAAAGAGCTTTTTATTTTACTTGAATCTCCCGAAGAAGACGGCGTTTCCAGCAACAGGGTTTTATCGCGTCGATGAGTAATCATTTCCGATTCGTGCGGCGGAATAACCAGATTCGCCTCCAATCCGCCTGAACCCATCGTTAGCTGCGGGTCTACGGCAGGTAAATTTGTTGACGATTTAGCGTATGCCTGTTGAAGGTTTTCCACAAAATAAAGCAGCGTCTTACCGATTCGCAGAATATTGCCCGGATCTAAACGGTGTTCCGATACAATTCTATCCAGATTTAAGTACGTGCCGTTCCGACTGCCTAAATCCCGGACAAACCAATCGCCCCGATTGTAAAATATCTCCGCATGGGTACGACTGCAACGATCATCGGTTACTACAATTTGATTCGTCGGTGCTCGCCCAATGGATGTTAGCTTGTCGGGAACAAGCTGGAATATCGTGCTCCAATTTTCGCCGTCTCGAATTACCAAATACGCCATTGTAGGAATTAAAACCTATATTATGTTAAAGGATATGTTAAACTGGATTCACTTGAATTTTCCCGATTGAGGTTATTATAAACCCGCCTTTTCATTTCGCTCGAACCGATAAATCAGAGGGTTCGTTCTTCTTACAGGGCAAAATCAAAACGACGTCGACGGAAAAAATCATGTAGTCATAGAATTATTACACTCTATATTATAGCAACAACAATTTGCTTGTCTATCAGTCCCCCGGTTATTGATCTCCTGATTTTTTTCGCTATAATACGCTAATTCAGCTTGAAATTTCCCGGTTTAGGTTACCGTAAACCAGCAGTTTCGTGTCGTCCCAATCGATAAATCAAGGATTTAACTCAACTTATTGGGCGAAATCAAAACGAAATCGCGGGGAAAATTCAAGTAGCCATAATATAATACTTTACGATAAAATATTGCGTGTTGTTCAGTTACCGCCCTTCCAGATATTGGAATTTTTATGCCGGAAAATCTGCTTATTTCGATTAAACCGCCTATCGTCGAGGCTATTCTTGACGGGCGGAAGACCTACGAATATCGGAAATATATCCCCGCCGCCAAGATAAAAAACCTGGTTATTTACAGCACCTACCCGGTTCAGCGCATTGTAGCAGTTGCCGAAGTATTAAAAATTAGGGAAAATACCGTTTCGGCAATCTGGGAAGGCACTCAAGACGGAGCCGGCGTTTCCTTTGAAGAATATCAGCGTTATTTCGCCGGTAAAACAAAGGCGTACGCCTTTAAGCTCGGACGCGTTTTCCCGCTTCCGATTCCAATTAAACTTTCCGAATTAGACCCTCGTCTTTCGCCCCCGCAGTCCTATTCTTTTTTAGATGACCGACTTTGGGAAAAAATAGAGCAGTTAATTCCGCAGATAAATTCATAGCCGGTAAACGCCCCTTTGCACTCCAATTTTATGCTATTTTGTACACAGCATAAATAAACAATAGATCGAAAATAGAAATTCCCAATTCCCAAAATAACGTGGGTTATTCCCTCCAAATTATTCCCCCCCCCAATTATTCCAGCCGCTGAATTGATCGGGACTATAGTTATTCCCTCCCAATTATTCCCTCAACAAGGCTGAAATCAACTCAAAAAATCCTCAAAAATCGAATATAGTCCGAAAAAACAGGGCTAAAAATAAATTTGCTTATTTCGCCAAATGATAAGAATTTCAACTTTTTCACATTTGGCAAAATGACCAAATTATTTTTCCCGCTTCTTTTTTATACCGATGCGGTACTCTGCAAACACTCGATTATTCCCAATATACACGGACATTTAAGGCGATAAAAAACGAATTTACCCCGCTTCTGATCCTCTAAAATTCCTGCGTGTTTTAGTTGCGATAGATGCCGGGAAATCGTTGAAAAATCCAGATTAAAATGCTTCTGAAATACAAATACGCATATTTCCCCCTGTTCGAGCATTTGAACTATTTGCAATCGAACCGGGTGCCCAAGAGCCTTGAGAATCTCAACGCTATGCTTTAACTGCTTATTTTTATCGCGTTCTTTTTTCGATGTTTCAGGCATGATTTTATATTCCTCAAAAGAAAAATAACATTTTCGGATTTTGGATTTTCTGATTTCGCTCAAAAAATTCCCCCGCCCCGGACAAACTCCAAAATCGAATTTTTCGTTTCCGCAACAATCTCAAAAAATCCGAGGGAGGAAGAACAGCAAAAAAATTCGCCCCCCAAAAAAGGGGCAAATGCAAAATCGAATTATCCCGAATTAATAATCGATTTCCGCTTATACGAATTCTACTTAAAATTTCCCGAATTAATTATCATAAAGCAGACGTTTCATTTCGCATTATTCGGTAAAACGAGGCGTTTTGATGCATACGGCGGCAAAATCAAAACGGCGTCGAACGAAAAAACCACGCAGCGATAGGAAAAATCAAGCAGTCATCGTATAAATCTCTTTTTTTCATTTTATCTCCTACCCCTATTTTTGTCAACATCAATTTGATTTCTTGAATTAATTCAAACAACCGGGTATTCCGTTTATTGACCGCCCTCAAAATAGTTCGCAGAAAAAATCGCCCAGACATAGTATGAAATATCCAAAATCCAGAAAATCGGGAAAAGAGCGATTTTCGCTCAATTTAGAACCTCTTGCGAAATCTCGGATTTTGTATATAATGGCGAACGTATATTTACAAAAAATCCGTTATATACTGCTTCCACTTGAATTTTTCCGGTTTATATTTTCATAAACCAGTCATAGTATAAAATTTCCATTTGACAAAAAACTATAAAAAACCAAATTATGGACTACAAAACCTATTTGCGTAATTTTCCCAATCATGAGGGGTATTTTGGCGAATTCGGCGGCGCGTATTTACCCGAAGAATTAAAAGCCCCGTTTGAAGAAGTCGCTCTGGCTTACGCTACCATCTGCCATTCCGCTCAATTTATCAACGAGTTGCGTCGCATTCGTCGCGAATTCCAAGGACGTCCGACGCCGGTTTATCATTGCAATCGACTGTCGCGTCTTTTAGGCTCTTGCCAAATTTATCTGAAACGCGAAGACCTCAACCATACCGGCGCGCACAAATTAAACCATTGCATGGGCGAAGGCCTCTTGGCTTATTATATGGGTAAAAAACGTCTCATTGCCGAGACGGGCGCCGGTCAACACGGAGTCGCCTTAGCGACCGCCGCCGCTTATTTCGGTTTGGAATGCGAAATTCATATGGGCGAAGTCGATATCGCGAAACAAGCGCCGAACGTCACCCGGATGAAAATTTTGGGAGCCAAAGTCGTTCCGGTTTCTTTTGGACTAAAAACGCTTAAAGAAGCCGTCGATTCCGCTTTTGATGCCTATCTCCATTCCTATAAAGATTCGATTTACTGTATCGGGTCGGCTTTAGGACCGCACCCGTTCCCTCTGATGGTTCGCGATTTTCAGTATGTTATTGGCGAGGAAGCCAAACAGCAATTCCAGGACATGACCGGATTTTTACCCGAAGCGGTTTGCGCCTGCGTAGGCGGCGGCAGCAACGCGATTGGAATGTTTACGCCCTTTTTAGATGATCCGGTAGATTTATACGGCGTTGAGCCGTTAGGACGCGGAACCCGGTTGGGAGAACATGCGGCCAGCATGACTTACGGAACCAACGGAATTATGCACGGTTTTTTAAGCAAGATGCTTCAAAATCCAGACCATACCCCGGCTCCGGTTTATTCTATTGCCAGCGGACTGGATTATCCGTCTGTCGGTCCGGAACACGCCTATTTAAACTCGTTAAATCGGGTCAATTACGTTACAGCCAACGACGAGCAAGCCATCGACGCCTTTTTCAAGCTCTCTCAATGCGAAGGAATTATTCCGGCTTTGGAAAGTGCGCACGCAGTGGCTTTTGCCATGCGATACGCCAAAGAGCATAAATCCGGGGCTATTTTGGTTAATTTATCCGGACGAGGAGATAAAGACGTCGATTTCGTCGTCGAGCATTACGGTTACGGCGAGAACTACCGATTCAAATAAACGTCGGGAGAAATCGCAGAGAAAGACCGTTTGGTAGAATCGCCGCGCCGCTTTGTCCTGTCGGGCGGCGTACCTACCGCTCCGAACGACCGTTACTCCTTTTTTTCGGCGACAGGCGGTAGCCAAACCGGTACCGCGATTCGGCATCCATCGGTCGATTCGGCATTCATCGGTCGATTCGGCATCCATCGGTCGCCGCGGCGTTCATCGGTCGTTCTTAAATACAGAACAAATGTTCACTTTGCTTTCGTAACCCGTCCTCTCAATCCCGTTTAGCAATTCCCGCTTAAATCGGCAATCGCGTCGGTTAGAGTATATTTCGCCCGATAATCCAATGTTGACAGTAGCTTGGAAATATCGGGCGTTCTCCAACGGCAATCCTCAAAATCCAATCCGTAAACGTCAGTCGAGGGAACGTACTGAATTACGGATTTTGAACCGGTCTGATCTATTACTTTCTGCGCTAACTGCTTGATCGTTACAGATTCATTCGACCCGATATTGTAAATTTGTCCATTTGTTTCTGTTTTGTTCATTAGTCTGGTGATAATTTCTACCACGTCTTTGACATGAATAAAACAACGCTGTTGAGCGCCGTCGTCGTAAATTGTCAGCGGCTTATTCTCTTTCGCCTGCGCAACGAATCGGGGTAAAACCATGCCGTATCGCCCCGTCTGCCGGGCACCGACCACGTTAAAAAAACGGCCGATTACCGCCTTCAGACCAAACTGACGGCTGTACGATAAAACCAGATGTTCGTCAATCGCCTTGGATAAACCGTAACTCCATCGACCGATTGTCGTCGGACCGTAAACCAATTCGTCGTCTTCCCGCCAGATTCGAGCGGGATTACGTCCGTACACCTCAGACGTACTGGCAAAATAAAGCGATACCGACCTGGTTTGATTCCGCTTTTGCAGAACCCGAAGCAGCGTTTGGGTTAAATTGATATTCGTTTCAATCGTTTGAATCGGATCGTGTGCGACCAACGCAACTCCGACCGCCGCCGCTAAATGATAAACCGTATCCGCCGATTCGGTCAGACGAGATAAAATCCGTTCATCTTGCGCGTCGGCGGTAATATATTCAAATAGGGGATTTCCTAAAATCGATTCCAGGTTCTGTTTTGATCCCGTCGATTCGTTGTCCACCCCAATCACCCGATTCCCTGCTTCCAGCAAAAATCGTGTCAAATGCGAGCCGATAAAACCAGCCGCTCCGGTTATAAGTATCGTTTCCTTCATCTTATTTTTTGTAGTTTGCTTTCCAGACGTCAACCCGCAACAGAGCGTTTTGAGCCAGATTACCGGAAAAAAGAAAAATATCGTTTACGTGAAAAACACCGTTTCCAATTAATCCATGCGCATCGTAAAAACTGTTAGACGGTAAATCGACAATCAACGCGCCTTTGAATAGATCGATCCGTGCCCCGCAAACATTCTGTTGATAAGTAAACCGTTTATCGGGATTTTCTTCTTTATAATCGTAAAACATGGATTGACTGTTAAGCGATTTATCCGCCGCAATTTCTTCAGTTGTCCAGTTAAGCGGATTTATACAATACGTATCCGGAACCGTAAACAGGGACTTTTTTACATGGGAATTTTGCGTATTCCACCCGACAACAACGCCGGTATCGTCGGCTTTTTCTGCACAGCGAATCTGACGACTGATCAATTGCGAATTAATCGTCTGTTTGCTCAATCGGGGTAATCCGATTAAATAAGCCGCAACAAATCCGGTGTCTAAACTGACCAGATCGGTGTTTTTTATCAATTCATACAAATCCGAAGATCCCTGACTATGACCGAATAAAATATACGGACGACCGTTATTATAATGAGTCAGATAGTACTTAAAAGCCGCGATTGTATCGTCTATTCCTCGTTTTAATTCCGTCTGATTCCAATCGGGCGCCTGAATCGGTTTCAGACACCGCGTAAATTCCAACTGACGCACATACGGAGCAAAAATCCGGGCTTTTCCGTTGAATATTTTATTCTGCGCCTTTGCAAAACCCTCCGTCTTACTTTGGACTTCAGGATTTCCCTTCCAACTCATGTAGGGCAAAAAAGGATTCGCAACTAAAGTCGGATAAATATAAAATACGTCAAATTCCGATTCGACCGGCGTCCTGCCGTCTTCCGATTCCGCAGGCAGAATCACCCAATTCTCCGACTGGGAATAATCAATTTCCTCCGCCGGGGAATAACACGGCAAAATCAGCAGCAACGCGATTAACAATAGGTTTTTCATCTGATTTATACCTTTATATTATAACTATTTGATTTTTTCCGGATTATTTATACTGCTTTCACTTGAATTTTTCCGGTTTATATTTTCACAAATCAGCCGTTTCATTTCGCCCTGATCGGCAAAACAAGGATTTAGCTCAACTTATTGAGCGA
>CAYZMZ010000051.1:0-12442 GCA_964479655.1 uncultured Planctomycetaceae bacterium | reverse complement strand
TTTTGCGTTCCGTTGGTACAGCTTGCCCACGCGCGAATAATCGCCAGCGGCGTTGGGGTGTGTGTTTTGCGCGGCAGTTCTATCAATCGCCCGCCACGGCTCGGGGACGTCCGCGCAGTCTGCCCCCTTTCCAACTTCCTTATTTTCGATAGAATGAGTTTCAGTTGTATTTTTGTTTGTATTTTAAGGAAAATCAAATTATCATGTCAGTTCAATTAGCTGTTATTCCCGTAGCAGGGCGGGGTACTCGACTGCTGCCGTTGACGAAAAGCCAACCCAAGGAAATGATTCCCGTTGGTCGAAAGCCCGTTGTTCAATACGTTGTAGAAGAACTCTCCGCTTGCGGAATCAATAAAATTTTGTTTATTACCGGTCCCGGTAAAACGGCAATTGAGAATCATTTCGATATCGATACCGAACTAATCGAAAATTTGCGTCATACAGGCAAGGAAGAATTGCTTGCTGAACTCGCCTTTGAACGGGCTAAAGTTGAGTATTTCTATACCCGACAGCGACGTCAGCTCGGCTTGGGACATGCGGTTTTATGCGCGCAGCCGATTATAGATCAGCAGTCGTTTGTTGTTGCGTTGGGCGATTCGATGTTGGGAATTCACGCTCAGGCGCGTGTTGTAGAACGGATGACGAAAATCTTTGAAAAGGAAAACGCCGATGCGGTAATCGCTTTGGAAGAGGTTCCGCGTGAAGAGGTCGTTCATTACGGAATCGCCAAGCCTGCTAAAAAAGCGGCTGACGTATTTGTTATGGCTGATATGATTGAAAAACCGTCTGTAGAAGAAGCACCGAGCTGTTTAGCCTGCGCGGCACGATACGTGTTTAAACCGAATTTGTTTAACTATCTGCGTGATACAAAACCTGGAAAGAATGGCGAAATTCAGCTTACCGACGCGATTAGAGCGTTAATCAACGATGGCGGCAAGGTAATTGGCGTTCGCTGCGCTAAAAACGAACGCCGATTCGATATCGGGAATTTTCATAGCTATTTCAAAGCGTTTACCGAATACGCCTTGGCAGACCCGGATTACGGTGAAGAACTGCGGGCGTATCTGAAGAATTTACTGAAATAACTTTTTGATCGGCGCAAATTTGATCGGCGCAAATATGCGCCGAAACAGAACGCGCCGAAACAGAACGACCCCGTTTAATCGCCGCAAGTATGCGCCGAAACAGAACGGGGTCGAAACAGAACGGGGATAAATCAGAATGGGTTTAGCGAGCCATGGGGCACGGTTTACCGTCTTTGTTCATATTCTTATGAAATTCCATCATCTTTTTATGTCCGACAACAAAGAACGCCTTTAATTCCGCTTTGGAAATCTGACCGTCTTTATTGGTGTCAGCCTTGCTGAAGAAAAATTCAACCGCTTTGTCTGGATTGAATTCACGCATCATAGCAGGACAACCCTTTTTGCCGTCAAACTTGGGACCTTTGCCGTCAAACTTAGGACCTTTCTTGCCGTCGAACTTGCATTTTCCGTCTTTGGGACCCTTGCCGTCGAACTTGGGACCTTTTTTGCCATCGAACTTGCATTTTCCGTCTTTGGGACCCTTGCCGTCGAACTTGGAACCTTTTTTGCCGTCGAACTTGCATTTTCCGTCCTTGGGACCCTTGCCGTCAAACTTGGGCCCTTTTTTGCCGTCGAATTTGCCTTTTCCGTCATGACCTTGGGCGTGATGTTTATGCCACTGTGCTCCGTCGGCTGGTTTAGCCTTGGGATCGGTGGAGTTAGCTTGTTCCTTTTCGCGTTGAGCTTTCATCTGCTCGAACTTTTTCTTCATTTCAGAGGCAAAGGAATCCATTTCCTGCTTGGTAACTTTGCCGTCTTTGTTGGAATCTAAACGAGCAAAGAAGCCAGCTGCACGCGGATCGTCTTTGGGAAGTTCGTCTTTGGTAATTACGCCGTCTTTGTTGGCATCGAAGCGCAACATGGGGCATTGGTGTTCACGCGGACCCTGCTTTTTCGGTCCCTGACCCTGAGTTCCCTCAGCCATGCAGGTTAAAGGAAGTAACATGGCAACGGCCAATGCGATAAATAATGATTTTTTCATACGTTTTCTCCTGAAGTGAAGTGATAATAAATTCTGTTTTTTTATTGTTTATACTATGACTACGTGATTTTTTCTTCTTGACGTTGTTTTGATTTCGACCTCCAGAATCAAACAGCTCTTTGTTTGATTGATTGGGGTGAAATGAAACGACTGATGTTTGTTATACGAACCGGAAAAAGCCAAGTGGAATCAGTTTATACTACTGAGCGGTTTTTTCAGAGGTCTTTTTTACGTCTTTTTTGCATTCCGGTTTCTTACCGTCTTTTTTGCAATCTTTCTTGCATTCCGGTTTCTTGCCGTCTTTTTTCACGTCTTTTTTGTCAGACTTCTTGCCGTCCTTTTTCACGTCTTTTTTGTCAGACTTCTTGCCGTCCTTTTTCACGTCTTTTTTGTCGGACTTCTTGCCGTCTTTTTTCACGTCTTTTTTGTCGGACTTCTTGCCGTCTTTATTGGCTTGATATTTTTCGTGTTTGGCTTTCATTTCCTTCTGGAATGCTTCCATTTCGGCGGCATCAACTTTACCGTCTTTGTTGGAATCCAGCTTTGAGAAAAATTTCTCAATCTTGGGGTTGTCTTTAGGCAGTTCGTCTTTGGTAACAACGCCATCTTTGTTCGTATCATTCTTTTGAATGAAATTAGTACGTTGATGTGCTTTTTTCTCCGCTTTGGGAGCCGCTTCTTCTGCCATGGCACAAAGAGGGAACGCAATCGCACAAGCTAACGCAAACAACATAATCTTTTTCATGAGGTTTCTCCTACGGTTAACGAAAGGGGGGGACGAATATTGGGGAGGGATGTCTAACAAAACATTCCCATCGATACAGGGCTAAACGGACAGGGCGGAATTGTATTGCATTAAATTCCGCGATATTTTCAAAAAATTTGTTGTTCTATTAAAACTGTCTATTATGAGAATATAAAGAGGCAAATTCCAATGGAAGTCAGAATATTAGAGTTGAACTGCAAGGTGTTTAGAGCGGCTTAAATTTTTCCAATAGCGCGTCAACGCTTTGATTGTGAGCCATGACAATAACAATATCCCCGGGCTGAATCTGAAAATCGGCCCCGGGAACTTGAACAAAATTATCTCTGTTGACGCCCGCAATTAAGCATTTTGGAGGCAGTCCCTGCTGAGCAATTGTCTTTTCGCAAATAGGCGCTCCTTTGAGAGCTTCAATTTCCAGAATTTCTATGTCGGGCTGGTTTGCTAAAGAAGTACGCATGATTACCGCACCGGTATTGAGAAATCCCCGGATTCGCTGCGCCATAACCGTTCTGGGGCTAACCACGCAGTCGATTCCCAGCTTGCGGACAACGACGGCGTAATCGGGTCTGGCGACGACCGCAAAAACCAGTTTTGCTCCCAGTTCTTTGGCTTCGACGGCGGCCATAATATTGTTTTCGTCGTCGCCGGTACAGGCGATAAAAGCGTCCGCCTGATCAATTTGATTTTCTTCCAAGTCTTGCCGATTCAACGCGTTGGCATGAACAATACTAACGGAATTGTCCAAGTAACTGGCTAAAAACTTGCATCTTCCCGGATCGTTTTCAAAGACAGTAATATTAAAACAGTTTGTTTGCAGCATTTGAGCGATGTGATACCCGGTTTCTCCGCCGCCCATAATAATCACCTTTTGCTGCGGAGGCAACTTGGAGTTGAACTGTTTTTTTATAACGTTGCTTATATCTTCGGGTTTGCCGATGAGTGAAACGCCGTCCAACGGTTGAAAGGGTTCGTCGGGCAGCATGATTCGGCTTTCGTTGTTTCGACGTACCAAAGCCACGCGGACAGAAGTCGGCATTTTTAAATCTTTGAGCGTTTTTCCAATGGCGGAGGAATATTCGTTGATAATCGTTTCCTGAACCTCAATTTCGCCTCGGCTAAACAGGTCTAAAACGTGCGAATGAGCGCGTCTGACCATCCGAACCAGTTCGATAGCGGTTAGCTGTTCCAGACTAATTAATCGGTCGATAGAAAAATGCCGCTGATAATCAAACGTACTTAAATTTCTAAATACGGGCGAATAAACGCGAGCCAGAGTTCGTCTTGCGCCCATCGCCTTGGCCATGGATGCGGAAATAATATTGGTTTCGTCTGAACCGGTTACCGCCAGGCATAAATCGCAGTCGGAAACGTCGGCTAAAAACAGAACGCTGGATTCGGAAGCGGAACCGACGACAACGCGAACATCTAACTCTTTAACGTGAGCGACGGCTTCCGGGTCTTTTTCGACAACGGTAATACTATGACAGCCGCGGCTGAGAGTTTCAGCAATCGCAAATCCGACAGTTCCGGCTCCCAGAATAGTAATTCGCATGGCAAACCTTTATCCAAACAAGACAAATAAAATAAGGAACGAAACCAGTAAAAACATGGCTATGCTGGCAGCGATTCGCAATCCCTGACGAAGGATGGAGGGAACGTCTTCGCAACGTGTTCCTGCGTATACCAGGCTTACGCCGAGAATCAAAGGAATCAAATGAAAGTAATATAGGTAATCTATGGACATAATATTTAGGGTCAGTGGAAGGAATAGCAGTTACGACTTTGGCACGGATTCGGATTTGGCGGGTATCCAGCTTTTTGCCCATTGCGCCCAGGTTCGTTTTTTCTCTTCCTGTTCGATAACAATTCCGCCGGCGGCATCGAAAATAACCAGCAGATTAAGCAATCCTGCTACGAAAGTAAACAGCGTACCGACTTCAAAATTTTTATTTAACGCTTTACGAATTTGGTGAAAAGTGAATTGATTTTGTTTGTTTACGGCTTCCAATTCTCCCAACGACAGGGGCGCATAAATATACTCTCCGTGGCTGAGAATAACTTTGCGATAATCTATCGGCGGAGCCATCAGTCCGTTGAGAATCGGCGGTTTTTCTGACTTGGCGAGATTATGTTGGATCAAGGCGGGTAAAGCTGGTAATCCAACGAAAACCTGCGCGAAGAAGTAAAAACGTCTGTCCTCCGGCGTCCATTTCCAATAAACCGCTCTTCCCCAGCCGACGCCCTGACCGCTGCTTAGGCAGAGTCCGTAAATAAACAGGGATAAAATGCAAAGGGAAAAGATCAAGCCTTTTCCGAATCGACCTTGATAAAAATGTCCGGCTCCGGGAAACAACAAAGCCAAGAAAGCCGCCAAGACCGGATTTTTTAAGTTCGGTTCTGCTGTTTCGGTAGACGGGGGGAGGGTATCGGTACTCACGGTAGTATGTCTGATTGTTTTTTAAGTTTGGGGAGGAAATTCAAGTTTAACTTTTCCCTATTATACCCAAAAAACAAAATTTGTACAAGAGAGGTTGGAGAAACGATCAATTGAAGTCCGTTGAGCCAGTATATTAATATGGAGAACGATGTATAATTTGGGGGGCGATATATAATTCAGAGCACAATTCGAGAGCGATTTTTTAGAAAGAGCGGAATTTTTGCGTCTGAAATTACAATTAAAATCTGTTTTTATAATTGATAAATTGATAAAAATACTCAAAAAGAGGTTTAATTGCTACGTATACCAGATATTAATAGATAAAAATAGTTGTCTTTTCCAATATAATTCGGATATTGTTAAATTTTTCCTATTATTCATCTGGAAAAAATTTGGGGATTATATATAATATGATATTGTATTATTCTGTTGAATTACCGGTGAAGTATTGGTGCTTTTACGGGTTTATTCAATGATTTTCTACACCTTAAACAAGGACGCATAAATGAGTCAAATTGATCATTTTTCCAGAAAAAGGCAACAGGAATTTCGTAAGGCCGCCGGTTTGGACGCAAATACCCTGTATGATAAATGCAAAGCGTTAGCCAATAACCTTTGGTGGGCTTGGCAGCCGGACGTAATTAATATATTCCGCGATTTGAATCCCGAACAGTGGCGTAAGCTGGATCATAATCCCATCGCTCTGCTGCGTTCTTTTGAACAGGATCAGAAGTTATTCTATGCGAAAGTAGACGAATTGGTTTTGGAAAGCAAAATCAACTACGCTTACCGTCAGTTAAAGCAGTACATGGATACGCGTCCTTTATGGGCGAAAACGAATATCGGAGTTCTGGGAGATCGTCCGGTGGCGTATTTTTCGCTGGAGTTTGGTATTCATGAATCGGTACCGATATATTCAGGCGGTTTGGGCGTTTTGGCGGGCGACCACATAAAATCAGCCAGCGGTTTGGGCGTTCCCTTGGTTGCGGTCGGTCTGTTTTACGATGAAGGCTATTTTAAGCAGCATCTGGACAGCAACGGCATGCAGCAGGAAGAGTATATTCATACGAAAATCGAAGATTTGCCGATGACGATGATGACCAATCCAGACGGCACATCGCTTCATATTCCCATCGAAACCCGAGATGGAACGATTTTCGCCCGCGTTTGGAAAATGCGGGTTGGACGTATAAGTTTGTTCCTGTTAGATACCGATGTAGAACAAAACGCGGAGGCGAACAGAAAACTGACCTCGCGGTTGTACGGCGGAACCAACGAAGATCGTATTCGTCAGGAATTGATCGTCGGAGTAGGCGGAGTTCGTGCGTTGCGTGCGGCGGGTATTCAGCCGAGCGTGTATCATCTTAACGAAGGTCATTGCGCTTTCGCGACCATGGAAGTTATGCGGGAATACATGCACGAAGACGGCATGACCTACGACGAGGCCCAGCATACGGTTAATCGTCAAACCTGTTTTACAACCCATACCCCGGTTCCGGCAGGGCACGATCGTTTTTCCGGCGCATTGATGGAACGATATTTAGGTCCGATGCGTGAACAATTAGGTATTAGCTATGATCAAATGATGGCGTTGGGACGCGTTCATCCTTCCGATAACGACGAAACGTTCTGCATGACAGTTTTGGGCATGAAAATGGCCAAGTACGTCAACGGGGTCAGCAACCTTCATGGAATCGTATCCCGTCACATGTGGAAAGATTTGTGGCCTGGACGAGATGAAAATAACGCTCCGATTGGACATATAACCAATGGTGTACATCTTCCCAGCTGGCTTGCGTGGCCCATGTGGAATCTGTACAACAGAACTTTCCAGCCGGACTGGTATCAGGAAATGTACAAGCCGAAGGTTTGGAACGATATTTACAAGGTGGAACCGGGCGAGTTGTGGGAAACGCATTTACTGCTGAAAACGCAGCTGATCGATTTTGTTCGCCGCCGTGCCGTTCGTCAGGGCGAGCGCCGCAACGAATCAGCGGAAGATATGGACGTAGCGCGTAACGTGCTCAATCCGAATGCGTTGATAATCGGTTTTGCCCGTCGTTTTGCCACCTATAAACGCGCAACGCTGTTTATGCAGGACGTAGACTGGCTGGAAAAAATCTGCAATAACGACAAGCAGCCGGTACAGTTTGTCTTTGCGGGCAAAGCTCACCCGGCGGATGAACCCGGTAAGCGGTTTATTCAGCAAATTGCCCAGCTGCGAAAAGACCCCAAGTTTTCGCGCAGTATCGTTTTTGTGGAAGATTACGATATAAACGTAGCGCGTCATTTGATTCAAGGGGTAGACGTTTGGATGAACAATCCGCGTCGTCCTCTGGAGGCGTCTGGAACCAGCGGACAGAAGGCGGTTCTCAACGGCGTACTGAATTTCTCCGTATTGGACGGTTGGTGGGCGGAAGCCTACAACGGTACCAACGGCTTTGCTATCGGAAACGGCCGCGCTCATAAAACGGACGACAAAATTACCGATATGCGCGATGGTCAGTCGTTACGGGAAAACCTGGAGAACGAAATTATTCCGTTGTTCTACGAACGCGATGAAGACGGCGTGCCGTTGGCGTGGGTTCAGAGAATGATGAACTCGATTAGCTCCCTGGCATGGCGATTCAGTGCTCATAGAATGGTTGTAGATTACGTAACTCACTGCTATTTACCGGCAGCGGGAAATGTAAGCTGTGATATGGATTATCACGCCTGATTAAAAAACGAGTAAAGGATTGTACATGCCTTCCAAACCCATAGAAATAACGATATGTATGGGAAGTTCCTGTTTTGCGCGCGGAAACGAAGAGAATCTGCGCGTAATCGAGAACTTCCTTGCGGAAAATTGTTGTGAAGACAAAGTCGCTCTTTCCGGGCGTTGCTGTATAGGCAATTGCGCGGAAGGACCGAATGTAATAATAAACGGAACAGAGTACCATCATATCGGTCGGGAAGCCCTGATCGATATTCTTAACGAGAAACTGAATTTAATCGATGAATCATAGCGCTCCTATTTTTACTGCCGATGCGGAATGTCAGGATTGCTTTAAGTGTGTTCGCCATTGTCCTGTCAAGGCGATTAAAGTAGAAGGGGGACATGCGTCTGTAATTCCCGAGCTGTGTTTGGCTTGCGGTCATTGCGTTGAAGTATGCCCCTCTCACGCGAAAAAGATTCGTAAGGATCTTTCCCGCGCCCGGCAATTGGTTGCCGGCAGTAATCCGGTGTACGTTTCTTTAGCTCCCTCATGGGTGAGTGAATTTAGGGGACTGTCGGCCGGCAAGATGATTGCGGCGATAAAAAAACTCGGTTTTGCGGGGGTAAGTGAAACGGCCTTGGGTGCTCAGGCGGTTTCTGCCCAGGTTGCTCAAAGACTTCAGTCGATGACTTCGGGAATTATGATTTCCTCTGCTTGCCCGGTAATTGTAGACCTGGTTCGGAAATACATGCCGGCATTTACCGAATGCATTTCTCCTGTTTATTCCCCGGCGTTGACTCATGCCAAAATGCTTCGGGAAAAGCTGGGCGAAGATATTAAGGTAGTTTTCGTCGGTCCCTGTGTTGCCAAAAAAAATGAAGCGGATAGAAATCCGGAGTTAATTCAAATCGCGATGCTTTACCCGCGATTGAGGCAATGGTTTAAAGAAGAAAATATCGATCCGTATCGAATGGATGAAGGTCCAAACGATAAATTTGTTATGGACGTTGCGCAAGAGGGCGCATTGTATCCGGTAGAAGGCGGAATGAACGATACGATCAAGGCGCACGGCGGCTGCGATCACGTTAATTTTACCTTTGTTTCCGGAATTGTCGGCTTGCAGCAGGCGTTAAACGGTCTGGTTCCCAGCGACGTAAAAGAGCCGGTTTTTATCGAGGCGTTGTCCTGTCCGGGGGGATGCGTTCATGGACCGGGAACCGAACATAATTCTTCCGGTCTGATTGAGCGATTGCGAATTATTCGCGCTGCGAAAATCAAGGATAAATTACCGGAACGCGAACCGGTGGAAATAGACGCACAGTATACGCAAGATCCAATGATTCCTCCGCCGATCAGCTTGTATGAAATCAAAAAAGCTCTGCTGTCGGTTGGAAAAACCAAGCCGGAAGACGAATTAAACTGCGGCGGGTGCGGTTACGATACGTGTGCTAATTTTGCGCGCGCGCTGGTTGCCGGAAAAGCCGAGCCGAATATGTGCGTATCCTACCTGCGGAATTTAACGCTCAAAAAATCCAGCGCCATGCTTCGCTGTATTCCCGCAGCGGTAGTAATTGTAGACCGGAATTTGCGCTTGGTAGAGTGTAATCGCCGCTTTGCAGAATTTGCGGGGGACGATGCGGTTCAAGCCTACGATGTTTCTCCCGGAATGTCGGGCGGATTGCTTCGTAAACTGGTTTCTTTTCCCGAACTTTTTGAACAAGTGCTCCGAACGGGTGAGGAAGTTCATCGGGAGATGTTTCGTTCGGGCAAACGGCTGATTGATCTGCGTATTTTTAACGTGGAACCCGGTCAGGTGGTCGGGGCGATGCTGTTCGATGTAACCGGAACAGAATATCGTCGTGAACAAATTGCTGAACGGGCGCGGGAAGTAATCGAAAAAAATCTGGCGACGGTGCAGGATATTGCCTGTAAGCTGGGTGAGCACATGGCGGAAACGGAAATATTGCTTCGTTCAATTGCAGAGGATTACGCGGACGATTAATTATGGATAATCTATTTATCGATCTGGGTTTTAGCCAGTGCAATAAACATGGAGAAAGTATTTGCGGGGACGCGTTCAAGTATCAAAAAAGCCTGGACGATGATCGCGTAATTGCGGTTCTATCGGACGGTTTGGGCAGCGGCGTGAAGGCGAATATTTTAGCCTCCATGACAGCAACGATGGCGTTGAAGTTTGCGGCGGAAAGCGAAGCGAAAATCGTTCACGCGGCAGAAATTATGATGGGCGCGCTGCCGATATGTCAAGTGCGTAAAATCAGCTATGCAACTTTTACCATCGTAAACGTGGGCTTAAACGGGTCGGCGCGAATTGTTGAAATGGGCAATCCCCGTTTTCTTTTATTCCGGCGGGGAAATGAAATCGTCGTTCCGTTTCAAACGGTTCAGTCCGATAAATGGCGGGATCGGGCGATGAAAGTCTATAAATTCAATATTGAAGCGATAGACAGAATCATCTTTTTTTCAGACGGAATCTCGCAAACCGCGATGGGAACGCCTGAATATCCGCTTGGTTGGCGGGAATCGGGGGTATCGGATTATATTCGCAAGGTAATTTCTGAACATCGTGATATTTCGTCCCATCAATTGTGCGAATCGGTATTGCGTGAAGCGTTGCGTAAGGTTCCTGATCGGGTTAATCGGGACGATATGACCTGTGCGGCGTTGTATTTCCGCTATCCGCGTAAAATGATTTTGTTTACCGGGCCTCCATTTGATCCCAAACGCGATGCGGAGTGTGCTGAACTGGTTGCGGATTTTGACGGCGATAAAGTGGTTTCAGGCGGGACGTCGGCAGAAATCTTATCTCGTGAATTGAATCGAAAACTAACCATGGATTTGAAAAATCTGACGCCGGAAATGCCGCCGATGTCAATCATGGAGGGTATCGATTTGGTTACCGAGGGAATATTTACCCTGACCAAAGTTGCCCAGTATCTGGAGGAATATGACGGCGTTCGACGAGATAATCCGGCGGGAAAGATGGTTGAATTGCTTTTGCAAAACGATATTATTGAGGTTTTGGTGGGGACGCGAATTAACGAAGCTCATCAAGACCCCAAGTTACCGCAAGACCTGGAAATCAGGCGCAGTATTGTAAAACGGATTGCAAAATGTCTGGAAGTAAAATTCCTGAAAAAGGTGAATATTCGGTACGTCTGACAGACTGTCGTGAAATGCAAAATACTTTTTTCTGAAATTTCTTCGTTCCGTCCGTTTGGCGGTTTGTATGTATGACCGTCTGCCGGTATGAGGGTTTAGCTATATGAGGGTCTGTCTGGTGACGGTCTGTCGGTAAGTTTGTCTGGTTATATCTTAAAAGTCCAATTGCAATCCTGAAAAATTGTTTAACCAAGTCGGTGCTTTTTCTTTTGGTCTACGGAACAATTATCGGAAAGTATTTGCTTTTTTCGCAAATAAAACCCTTAACCCCTTTTCTATTTTTTCTTCAAGTTCATACTTACGTTTAAAGCTTCGTTTGAGAGTATAATATTGGCTGTGTTGTTTTATTTATGTAGATATTACGTGGTTTTTCCGGATTGCAATGTATCGGTTAATGTTTCGCTTCAGGCGAGCGTATAAGAGGTATTTTGCTAATCCTGCTGCGGAATTTATGCTAGTTCCACTTGAAATTTTCTGGCTTATATTATTATAAACCAGCCGTTACATTTTGCCCTAATCCATAAAACGGAGAGTTTTATATTTTCGATGGCGAAATCAAAACGGCATTGTCAGAAAAAATCAAGTGTTCATAGTATAAATATTTCGCCATAAAATTCCGGTAATTATCGTATAGGGTGTTTCTGGTATTTCCTTTTAGTGCCCAAGCGGGGAATTTTTTCGTCTGTAAAAGAGCGAAAAGTGTCCTCCGGTTTGCTGCACTTGATTTTTCCGCAATCATCGCTGACGGGAAGGAACGTTGTTTTTTCCGGTAAAGTGGTGAATCAATTCCCTTTCTCCGTCGAAAAAACGTTTCTAAAGTTGAAGGGAACCGCAACGGTTGGGGATTGTATTTTCCCCTGAATTGGCGGAATGAGTATAAAATAGCGGAATGAACCCTAAAACCCTCAGATTTTTTTATTTTATAGATGGGAGAGATCATGAAACGATTGTTTGTCATTCTTGCTGTTCTCGTTTTTGCGGCGAATATTTCCTCGGCTCAATGCCCCAAGGGATTTACTCCGCTTTTTAATGGGACCGACTATACCGGTTGGGTTCCGATTCAACGAGATTTCAGCCCCTACAAGTATCATGCTTTTACCGAGGAGGAAAAAGAAGCGTTTATCGCGAAAAACATGCCTGCCTTTACCGCGCACTGGACCGTTGAAAACGGAGAAATGGTCAACGATGGACAGGGTCCGTATGCGTCTACTGCAAAAGACTATAAAGACTTTGAACTGTTGCTGGAATACAAAACGATTCCTCGCGCTGACAGCGGTATCTATTTGCGTGGTT
>CAYZMZ010000050.1:0-12596 GCA_964479655.1 uncultured Planctomycetaceae bacterium | reverse complement strand
AAACGACTGATTTTTGTTATGCAAACCGGAAAAAGTCAAGTGGAACCAGTATATACTCTTTTTTTATTGCAATAGGAAAACCTGAAACGGGTTGAATTATACAATACATTAATCAATCTATCGATTCTGATAATTCCGATTCTTTATTGTACCAGAAATATTAATAAAAGGGAAGGGCGGGGAGAAACAAGAAATTTGGAAGAAATATAATTTTCTCTCCTCAATTTATTTCCCTGTTTTATTTAAATGCTGTACTTATTGGGCTGCGCTGCGGCTGCCGTTTGGTCCGGCTCCGATATATTCGCCTTTCGGCAGAGGGCGGGAGGCAACGCGATAACCGGAATCGTAAAGGTATTTTTCGATCTCCTGAAATTCGGCGAAACTGTCTTCGTAAACCCAAACGGTAATTACGGTTGTACGCGGATCGAATTGCTTGAGCGTTTTAAGAAATTGGGAGTTCATGCTTTCCATCGCTTCGTCTATCGTTTCGCCTACAGTATCTGAAATGGGGATAAATCGGACGCTGTTGGACAACCGCTTTTTATCTTCGGTCCAGGCAACGCCCTCAAGAACAAATCCGTCAAACGGACCAACGGTAGCATTGACTTTTCCGCCGGCATAAAGAATGTTGGAGTTTCTGATACTGGTTACGTTGTTTCGATACGCTTCGATAAGCCGTTCGCTGGGAATATTGGCAACGCGGCCTCCTTTAAGCTGGAGCCATACTTCGCTTTTGTCTACCGGACGACTAATAGCTGTCGGATAGCATTCGAGTTTTTTTACGGAGGGCTTGGTTTTGGAAAGCTGATACCCGATACTTTTTTCCATTTCGTCCATTTCGCTTTTCTTTTGAGCGATTTTTTGCTGTAAATCGAATTTTTCCTTTTCGTTTTCAGAGAGTTTATCGCGTTTATCCTTTATTTCCCGTTTGCCCAATTCGACAGCCATGGCAATTTGTTCCCGACTTTGATTTAGTAAAGCCGTCTGCGCTTGAACTTCGTCGATAGTAAGTTTAAGCTGGACTGCCTGGGAGCCTAAAGATTCTGCCTGTTGGATTGATTTTCCGATGAGCTGATTTAATTCCGCCGCTTGAAGTTTTTGCGCCTCGCTGGGCAGTTCGGGCAACGTCGTTTCGTCTTCTATTTCCGACTTAACGGAGGGTTGGGGTTCCTCTGATTGAGCTACGGTTTTTATTGGATCGGGATTCGAGATAGCTTGCTGAACGCGTGCTCCTACGATAGCTGTCATGATAATCAAAATACCGACGATATTGGCGACAACGTCCAGGAAGGAATCCTGACCGGCGGCTTGGACTTCGGTTGAAACGTTCTTTTTTGATCTATACATGATTTATTTTTATACGATGAATATTTGAATTTCTCAGTTGGTCGAGGTTGTTGGTTAAGGTTTTGGTCGAGGTCAACCGAGGAATATAGTTTAAGGATATTACAGGGTTATTGAATTTCAACGCCGCTGTTATCCAAGGCGGCTTTTAATTCGGATAATTGCTGCTGCGCTCCGGGCACGGCGATAACTTTCAGGTACGGTTTCCAGTACATGCCAGCTCCCGGTTCGCCCCATTGAGCCGTTTGTCCGCGCACGGTTCGGACGAGCATTTCGACGGAATTGGCTGCCGATCCGTATATTGGAACGGTTTGCGATTTCCCTCCGGGGACGGCGGGGCGAACAATAAATTTATCGGGATAAACTTCTACACCTATTGCGCGGGAAATTGACATGGCGGAGGTTTTCATTTCAGGAACCGCCCAGTCTGGACCGAGACGTTGCGCGAGGCTTTTCTGAAGTTTTGCGTGTTCGTTTTGTTTATCGAGTATCGGAGCTTTGTTGTAATTTCCAGGCGGAAGTTGCGGTAAATCGTTGGGCGGGGTTACGGATTCGATTGGCTGTCCGGCGGAGGAAGCGTAAGCTTGATTGATGTCGGACTTATTTGCTGTTTCTGTGCTCTTTATACCGACACCCGGCGGAACGATTGACGTACCCGATTCCGCCGCGTTATATCCTTCCGGCAACTCCGGCGGAGCCATGAGTTGATTATAGGTATCGGAACTGGACGCGCTATTATCGGCAGAGCCGAATTTATCGTCCGATACCAGCTGTTTGATTCCGCTGGAAGTTGTTCCGGAGTATAAACGAGAATCTGAACGAGCCGCCGCGCTGGAATTAACGGGATTTCCATTTAACGAAGGATTTTCGTTTAACGATAGATTTCTGTCTAACGAAGGATTTTCGTTTAGCGATAGACTTCTGTCAAGTGAAGGATTTTCGTTTAGCGATAGATTACTGTCTAGCGATAGATTTTTGTTTAACGGTTTATTTTCGTTTCCTGAATAACTTCCGTTTAGCGATAAACCTCTGTTTTCCGCTATATTTCCGTTTACTGCATAACCCTCGTTTGATGCGTAAGAATTGCTGTTATTTGTTCCAGCCGTTCCAGCTATTCCTGTAGCTCCAGCCGTTCCTATAGCTCCAGCCGCCCCTGTAAATCCAGCCGCCCCCGCAGAGGAGCCGGCGGGCTGCCATTGATCTAAATTGTCAATCGGATTTCCTGATCCGCCGGAGGCTATATGGGCGGAATTGCCGTTGCTATTGGTTGCTGTGCCGCTGGTTGCGGAATTGTCGTTGCTATTGGTTCCGTACGGTCCGCCGGGAAAGGCGATCATCGGAGAGCCAGCCGGATTCCCTGTTCGATTTTCCTGCGGCAATCCGGGATCCGTTCGTCGGGCGTTGGTAACCGGTTCGATTCTTTCTGCGTCAGCCAAGCCGCCAAACGCTCCGACAGAACCGTTTTCCGCTAATTGGTCTTCCGGTGCCGTCATCGGTAAATAGACGCCATCTGGAGACGAACTTTGTCCTCCGGCAAGCGTTGATTGACTCGTTCCGCCTGAATTTGTCCCCGTACCGGTTCCCATTCCAACGCCAGTCCCGATTCCGGTACCAGTTCCGGTTCCGTTATTTCCAGCGTATACAGAATTGCTGTGACCTGTACGGTTGTATCCAGAACCGTTTCCGCCTGCGGCGAGATTGCTGCTATCGGACGAATTACCCGTTCCGGTTTGACCAGCTTTTAAGCCGGCGGAAGAGGGCGATGAACGGCGTAACGCCTGAGCAACGCGGCTGTCCTTATCCAGACTGACGGCTTCCCGACTTCCAGAACCGGTAACTCGATAGGCGACCGGACCGTTGGGTGAATCTTCGGTAGCCGGAGCCATTCTGGCGATTGCTCTGATGTTCAAACGTGCGCTATCGATAGCTTTTTGAATAACCAGCGTCATTTCCGGGTCTACCGGCGGATAGACAAGTGAATCCGCCTGTTTGGAATCGACCAGTTTGTATCCGAAATCGTTTCCAAAGGCTCCAATAGCCGCTCGGGCGGCGTAATAATATTCAACTCCGTCTGGACGAACCAAAATTAGCGGATACGGCTCTTCTCCCTTCGAGGGATCAAAGGCTCCTTGACGAAGCAGGTATTCGCGTTTCGCCCGCATGGCAGCCTCAAGCGGCGAACCTAAAGACAGGTTGCAGGCGAAATCCCCCTCGGAAAGTACGATTCCCTCCGGCTGAAGAACAACGCCTTTGTTGGTACAAATTACATAGATCGGGTATCGGCTTGTATTATACTGACCTTTATGCGGAATGACCGCCAAGCCGGGACGCGTTTCACTGTTTTTTTCTTTTAGACCGTTGAGTTCCTGTTTTTTGCCCTGTAGTTCTTTTTCCAGCCGAATGGATTCTTCTTTGAGGAATTGAAGGTCGAACAGTTCCAGCTGACCGGCAAGTTTTTGGGCGTCGCTTTGTAACTGTTCATATTCCGACTTGAACGTTTCTATACTGGATTCTATTCCGCTTAAACGAAGTCGGGAATCGGTAAGCTGTTGCTCCATTTGAGTTTGGATTTCGCGTATAGATTCGGTCTTTTCGTTGATTTCAGCCAGTAGTTTTTTCTTCTGTTCTATTTCCGATTGAACTTCAGAGGCGGTTGGCTGATTGGAATCGATAGCCGTTTTGGCGGAAACTTCAGGAATCGGAGCGTTTTGTTTGGATTGTTGCTCGGACTGCGCTTGAACGGCTTTTTGTGCTACTTGTTTTTTAGCCATGTCTGCCATAATCAGCAGTACCCCCAACAGCGATCCCATTGTACATAGCAATACAGCCAGAAAGGGAAACAGCGAAACCGGATTCCCTTTGGCGGCGTTTGATCGTTTGGATTGGTAACTGGCCATATTTACAGTTTTATATTAGGCAGCTTCTTTTTTGATGTTTAATTCGACGGAATTGTTGCTGGAAGGCATTTCGCTCATTCTAACGGCGAGCATTTGAATGGCGGCGGCCAAACTCATCACCGTTTTTTCAAAGTTCTTTGAACCGGCTAACGCGGTTAAATTATGATTCAGCGCGTTTTCCAACGCTCCGATTTTATCGGTGGCAGAGTAAACTTTGGAAAGCATTTCGACCTGTCGGGCAATATTGGCTTGCGAGGAATTTAGTACGGCGCTGGAATCATTAAACCCTTTTGCCGCCTTTTCCATGCCGGAGCAGGCGGTAGTTTGCAATTGCTGCTGCGCTTGTAAAAATGCCTGATTTTGCTGGTTGAGCGTTTGAGAAAGCGTTTGTCCGATAGCAACGGAAAGCGATTCGGTCAACGCCGCCGCCAGATTTTTCCGCAACGCCTCGCCGGTTTGATCCAGACGTTTTTGCCAAAGAGAATCGGTATTTTCAAAGGCGTTTTGCCATACTTCAGCCTGTCGAGAGGCTGATTGCTGAATACTGCTTAAAACCGATTCCATCATTCGTCGTATAGCCGTCAGCTCGCCTTCCGGACCGTCTGGAATAACTTCAAAACGTCCGGCTAATTCCCGGTTGGCAACCGAATCGACGCAGGCAAGCAGTTCGTTTTCCCGTCTTTCGACCACGTATTGGGTAAACATCAAAACCATAGATAAAGCCAACGCCAGCGCGGTTGTATCGAACGCAACGCTCAATCCGGCCAACATGTTTTTTAATGAATCCCCGCTGTCTGATACGCTTACCCCCAATTCGCCCATCGCAACGGTAATACCGATAACTGTCCCCAAAAAGCCCAAAATCGGAATCGCCCAGACGATAATTCGGGATAAAGCATAGCTTTGCTGCATGGCGGAGGAATCCATGTCTGAGAGATACTTTAGTTCATCTTCAAGTCCCTGAGCTGATTGATTCCGCTTGATGAAATCCAACGCCCGGCGAAATCTTTCTATTAAATAAGAACCCTTTCGATGAACGGAAAACGTATCCAATCGTTCTGCCATCGCAGCGGCGGAAGCGGGGGGCAGGGCTTTGCCGGCTGAACCGAATAATCCCTGACTGGAGTACCGAATTTGAGACCAAACCGAGCCGCCTTTTATCAGCAAGGCGGCGATTCCCACAAAAAACAGCAAGCATTCACAATATTCTACCGGATGCCCCGCGCAATAACGAACGACTAACGAATTACTGATAATTCCTTTGAATATCAAAATGTAAAACACAGCGCACGCGGCCGCTCCCCAGATTAACGGGGAACGGAGGACAAAAACAAATATCTTTTTAATCATTGTGATTATTCCTTGTAATCGATAAAGTTTATTTTTTTGTTTATTTTATCTCTATTATTTTGATAAAAACTTATTTTATTATGCAAAGTTGACTTATTTTTATGTCGATTTTATAGGTAACAAAACAAAGCAACGTTCCCGGGGGGGAATCAGTCCAGTGAAAACTTTTTTCGCTGGACTGTTGCTTTTTAAACGGCAATTTGATTTTTCTGCTTGATTTTACGATGTCTACTTTGATTTTTTCTTCTTAACGCTGTTTTAATTTCGACACAGCAGGAATAAAAACTGCCTGTTTTACGGATTAAGGCGAATTGAAACGACTGGTTTACGACAATACAAGCCGGGAAATCTTATTGGACGTCCGATTCATATTTCGCAAAACATTTGGATGTTTCCCAAAATTCAACGCTTTGAACGGGTAATCCCAGTCTGTCGGTAAGCTCGAATATTTTTTTGGCGAAATTTTCTGCTGTGGGATTGGATTCAAATTCAATGCACGATACCCCCTGATTTCGCAGCAACGGCAGCAACGGGTCTTCCGCGCATAAAATGGTTTTATGATCCCAATTGGTCTGAATCCATTGTTCGACTTCGTTTTTTATTTGGCTAAAATCGATTACCATACCCATATCGTCCAGATGGGCTTGACGGAGCGTAATACGGACTTTGGCGTTATGTCCGTGAAAATTACTGCATTTTCCTTGGTATTGCCATAATCTATGACCGTAACAAAATTCAAATTCGCGGGAAATTACATACATGGTAACAATAAAAAACAAAATGGGGGGAGGGAATAATTGCCAATTTGGACAAAATTCGACACGACGAAACGTACTTTATATGATGACTACTTGAATTTTCCTCTTGACGTCGTTTTGATTTCGCCCAATTAATTGAACTAAATCCTTGTTTTGCTAATCAGGGCGAAATGAAACGACTGATTTTTGTTATGCAAATCGGAAAAAGTCAAGTGGAACCAGTTTAACGTATTTTTCAGGTTAGGTAAAGAGCAAAATGGCGATTTTCACGTCAGAAAAAACTGGTTTAAAAGAAAAACGGGAAAAATTTTGTATTTTTTCATGGCGAAATGCGAATTATGAGTTATAAATATAGATAGGGGAAAGCGTTGATATTTAGACGTAATATATACAGATAAATTAGTTAAAACTAAATTATCCTTTATAATTCAAAATTTTCTGATTTTTCGGAATAAAATTTGAAATTATTTAGAATTTGATTTAAAATAGGTATATAATATTTTTGGAATGTAGTTATACTACTATTATATCATCCGGGTTTTTCTTTTGACGAAAAAAACGCGGATTGGTAAAAGTATAATCGGAGAACGTTCAGGCGGATTTCCGATACATGTCAAAATAACGTTTAATACATATACTGGTTCCACTTGAAATTTTCCGGCTTGTAATATCATAAAACAGCCGTTTCATTTCGCCATAATCCATAAACCCCAGAGTTTTGATTTTTACAGCGGCGAAATCAAAACGGCGTAGGTAGAAAAAATCAGGTAACCATAGTATAAATTTCCCTAAACGATAAAGGTTTAGTAAAATCCATGAAAAAACTGTTGTGGTTACTTCCGGTCATTTTGGTTGGCGTGGCGTTTTTTTGCCTTCGTAACGAAGCGGCAGATAAGCTCTCCAGCTCGGGTATTGTAACAACGGCGGGAGATTGGTTTGGATTTTCAGAAACCGTAGACAACAAATATCAGTTAATAACGGTAGTAGATTCTACCAAACAGGTTATGGCGGTATATCAGGTAGATTTAAGTTCCGGGTCAATTAAGATATGCTCAGTTCGTAAATTGACCTACGATATGCAAATAGAACATTTGAACACCCGACAGCCGCTTCCCAGCGATATTCGCGCCCTATTGGATTCGCAATGAGGCTTGCGGGTATTGCTGATACAATTTTTTAGTATGCGTCGGTTTGGAATATATAATTCCGCTTGCATCGTTGCAAACTTCATACACTTTAAGAAGGTTTTGTTATGGAAAACAGGTTGTACACAATAGATGAAGTCGCTCAATTGCTTGGTAAAACGCCCTCGGAAGTAAACGAGTTGCGTACGCAAGGCAAAATATACGGTTTGCGAGATGGGGGCACCTGGAAATTCAAGGGACCCGATGTCGAAAAACTGGTCAATCCTCCCAAAGAAGAAGCGTATGATGAAGACTTTGCCTTGGTCGCGGGGGAAAGTTCTTTGGAGTTGGATGCCGTCGATTCGCCTGACGAGGGCGGAACGGTTATTGGCGGGGCAGACAAATCCGTAAATTTGGATTTAACCAACGGAAGTTCCTTGGATTTGAGTCCGTCTGCTTTGGACATCAATTCAACTTTGGATAACGATACAACAGCCCATTCGTTGCAGGAAGAATCCAGTGTTTTGGATATCGGCGAAGCCGACCTGGTTTTGGGCGAATCGGACATCATGAGTGATGTTACTCTCAACGGGGAAAGCAGCGGTATTAATCTCTATAAACCGGAGGGGGACAGCGGTATTTCTTTGGACGGCGATGGTCTTAACAACGGAAGTGCTGCTTTAGACGCTGATTCTCTCAATGTCAATTTGGACGATTTAGTACTGGATGATAACGATAGTTTATCTATTATAGACGACGGCAGCAGCATGATGGAGGATGCGGTTACCGGCGGCGAGGGGGATTTTACTCTAACGACTACACCCGACGACACGGAAGACGAATCGGAAACCGGCTCGCAGGTTATTGCCTTGTCTGAAAGCAGTTCCGATATCAGCGATCCTCTTATGGGGGTTGGTCCCGGCGCGATAGACAATCACGACGGGTTAGATATGGGACTCAATGACGGAGGAGCTTCAGGCGGAACCATTTATAACGAGGTTCTCCCTCCCGGAGTAACGCCGGAACTTATTGCTGCCGCTCAAGAGATCGGTCTGAAAGAAAAGCCTTATTCTATATGGAATATACTTAGTTTGCTTTTATGCGTTATTTTGCTGGTTATGACCATGATTATGACCGTAGACTTGGTGCGTAACATGTGGAGTTGGAATCAGCCGTATACAATCAACAGTAACCTGATGGATTGGCTTCTGAGCTACTTTGGTTAAACCGCTCAACGCCGCCCGATTTAGAATACGCCGTTGAACAGAAATGTAACCGGAGCGCGGACGTCCCCATCGCTTAATACTGCTGATTTTGAATACCGCTTGAGTTGTCGGAGCGCGGACGTCCTCGTCCGCCGTAATAAATAACGGGAAGGCGCGAAGACACGAAGGAGCACGAAGCCCCGAGCCGGGGAGGCGGTTTAGCTCGATGTTTTTTCGTCGTTCTACCAAACGGAAACGTCTAAATACGTTGAAGACAAGCGGTATTCAATGTTGACACCGGAGCTGTTCAACCGCTACGCGGTTGGCTGGATTTTTTGCGTTGTTTTTTCCGTGTGTTTCACGCACGGCTATGAACATTCAACTGCTACGCAGTTGGCGGCGTTTCCGTTGAATCCTCTGCCCGCCGTCTAACGGCGCGGACGGGAGTATAAAGTGGTGATATGTTCATCAACTGGCTAAAGTCCGGGGTTACGGAGAAGGCATCTCCCTTCATAACCCGCCGCTTCAGTGGCGGGAACGGAGATACCCCCCTGACTATCTTGATTTTTTTCGCATGCAGTCAGCCGGGGGCTGGCTGAGTGCGGAAAAAATCGCGATGGGGAAGAGGGGAACATGAGAAAAAGTCGGCTTTTGCCTCTGTTTTCGGTTTTTTGCAAACTTTTCCAACTATTTTACACATTTTTTCGGATTTTTGTTATAGAGATGTCTATTGTCTACGTCTTAATATTGACAGTTGGATTTTGAAACCGTTTTTTCAATTCCGATATACTGGTTCAACTTGAAATTGCCCCCGATCTATTTTACCATGAAACAGCCGTTTATACTATGACTACATGATTTTTTCTTCTTGACGTCGTTTTGATTTCGCCGCCAGAATCAAAAACTTATTTTATCGATTGAAGCGAAATGCAACGACTGATTTTTGTTATACAAACCGAAAAAAGTCAAGTAGAACCAGTATATTTCGCCTTAATCAATAAAATAGGGTGTTTTTACCCATGCGATGACAAATTCAAAACGGTATCGGCAGGAAATATCAAGCAGTCCATGGTATAAATGACCAACATCGTCTTTTTACTGTATTCAAAACAACAGGTATATGTTGCATAAGGAAACTGAATTATGTCCGCTTTTAAAATAAAATCGTTAATTTTGGGGGTAATCTTGCTGGGACTGAGCCTATTTTTTACGGTTTGGCTGACTGTACGGCAGGATTCAAAAGTTATCCGTGGGCAGGAAGATACAGATGTTCTTGCTATTAAAAAAGCAGAGGGTTCTTGCGATACACAAAATAATTGTTTGAAAAAAGCTTTGGTGTTAAGTGATATTCAAAATAATGTGGATATAACCACTGAACAGAATTATGATCAAATACGGCGTTTTCTGGCATTAAGTCAAATTCCCGATTGGGAATTAAAAATCAAAAGTACAGATTTCGTACGCAATAATGATTGGACGTTGCTAGATTTTGCGGTTGCAACAGATAATACCGATTTAGCGAGTCTTTTGCTGGAACAAGGAGCGTATCCGGGAGTTAGACGTAATAATTTTGATTGTGAGTATAATTCACCGTTAATAAAGGCAATATACAAGAAAAATCACAAAATCGTGGATTTACTACTGCAAAAAGGAGCGAACGAATTGGAGTATGAAAACGTTCTCATACCTCTGTTTGCAGCCGTTATGAATGACGGCAATATTCATTTAATACAAAAACTATACAAACGTTCTGTACGTTATTATGATAAAGAAAAAACACGCTTTGATAAAGGTCCTATTTTAAATTATGAAGGGGTGATGGAGGTAGCGATTAGCAGAGGTAATCTACCAGTCGTAAAATTTCTATATGAACAGGGGATTCCTATAAACCTCGACTATGATAACGATGACGGCGTATTCAACGACATGTTTGATTACTATATGAATAAAGAGTTGATCGCTTATTTAATAAAAATCGAAAAATTGGATACTAAATTTATAGTAGAGAAACTATATTCTAAATTAAACTATTTGTGTTATTTGTATTCCGTGGGCGATTGCACCGAAGAGGCTGTTCACGAGTATTTTGTGAAATGTATCGATACTATAACGTATATAAATCAGCAGTATCCGAATAGTTTCAAATTCCTCGATAATCAAAAAGACAAAGATATAAAAAGCCTGATTATTATTGATTTTTTAAGGGATTGCGACAAAAGAACAGATGATATTTCAAAATTCCCTGCTTTTATGACGAAGCAACTGAAAAACAATTAAAGCCGTAATAAATTATCGGATTCCATAATTTATACTATGACTGATTGAATTTTTCTCTTGACGTCGTTTTGATTTCGCCCAATAGGTTGAGCGAAATCCCTGTTTTGCCGATCAGGGCGAAATGAAACGCCTGGTTTATGAAAATATAAACCGGAAAACTCAAGTGGAGATTCTACCGAACGGAAACACGTACGGCGTTAAGAACGTATACAAAACAAAATGTTTTACTACTCGGGAACGCCTATATATGAGGGAAAGTCTCCGTAGTTAAAGTATGTGTGCTTTTTACTTCTTCGCCGATTTCCTAAACATGGCTTCCAACGCTTTGGAGGCCGCTTGACGGCTGTCTTGGTCTGGCTGAGGTTCGGACTTTTCTACTTTCGGCGGCATAGTCTTGATTTGTTCTGCCTTAATTTTGGATTCTTCAATGGCAACGGAAAGCGATTGATGAAATCGTTCTGCGTTTTCAGAAGAATCTTCGTTAAACAAAGCGGATAAATCTACATCAACATTTTGGCTGGAAGAAGATTCCTCGTCGGAATGCGTGTCTGCTGCTGCTAAGGATACCGTTGAACTGCTAGGCGCATTGGATTTATGGACGATAATACGAACCTGAGCGTCCAAGGGTCCTAAATGAAGAATGTCCGTATCGTGTAAACCCATAGTATCCGAAATTTTCCGACCGTTGAGATAGGTACCGTTGGTACTGTCTAAATCTTGAATGGTGACAATTCGATTATGAGTTTCGATTACCGCATGACGTCGGCTTAAAGCACCGCTATTGACTTTCAAATCACATTCGTGGGAACGCCCGATAACGAAACGATCGCTGTGAATGGTAACGATTTTCCCATCGATACTTCCTCCGCGAAGAACTAATTGAACAATCATGAAACACCTGCCTGAAATCAAACGTCAAAAAAATTGCAACGGTTATATGATAGCTACTAACTTATATTTGAATATTTTACAGTGGAATGAAATAAAAGTCAATAAGAAGAATCGTTAAAAAAGGAAAAAATTCAAAAAATCTTGGGTTTTTACAAACCGAAACCGCCATTGGGGGGCGAAAAAAGCGATAAATGTTTTGCACGTTCAAAATTTCGGAGCTTTTCTAACCCCTATTGCTAAAACGAGAAAAATACGATACAATACACAAAGCGTTTTTTCGGGACGCATTGTACTCAAAGGAAAGCAGTCAGAAATCGGATACAATATAACATAATAAAAGGTATAAAATCCAACAACAATACTAAAATCCCCTTATAGATGAAAAACATTTTAATTAATTTGGTAAAAATATCGCTGTCAGCGGCGATATTGCTGTTTTTATTTTATCAGGCTAAACAAAGCAACGTTTTTGACGACTTGCTCAAGGCTCATAAAAGCTGGAATTATTTGGTTTTAGGCTTCTTTTGCTGTTTGGCAGGCGTTGTTTTAACGTTTATTCGCTGGCATTTACTCAATCGAGCGTTGGGGTTGCAAATTCATTGGAAGGATTCCCTGCGAATCGGATTTATCGGCTATCTGTTTAATCTGGCTCCGGTAGGCGGAATTGTGGGCGGCGATTTACTCAAAGCCTGGATTTTGGCAAAGGAACAGGAAACGATCGATAAACAATCCCAGTCCGATTCCAATGCG
>CAYZMZ010000049.1:7696-12606 GCA_964479655.1 uncultured Planctomycetaceae bacterium | reverse complement strand
TTTATCAATTCGGGGCGAAATGAAACGACTGAGATTTGTTATGCAAACCGGAAAAAATCAAGTGGAACCAGTATACAAGGCGATACTATTATTATGAATGTATTTTTTAGCAACGATCCAGACAATAAAAATAAAAACTCCGATTTTCCCAAAGATAACATGAATAACAACGATTTACCTCCGAATCCCGAAGATAAAAAACCCGCCTCCGCTCCGCGTCAGGGAGGGATTCCTATTGTAGCTATCCTGATTTTGCTGGCGTTGCTTATTTTGATGATGCCGTCCAGTTGGTCGTCCAATCAGGAAAGCGAAATTTCCTACGGTATGTTTATCGAACAGGTAAAATCCGATAATATCGTCAAGGTAAAAGTCGTCGGTACGCGGATTTCAGGTGAGTTCAAAACGCCGCCTGTCAATCCAGACTACCTTGCTTACGAAAAATCCCAGCAGGAAAAAGCGGCTGCCAAAGCGGGAAAGAAATTGTCTGCCGAGTCAAAAACGCCCCGTTCTGAAACGACTGAAATTGCCAATTCAGACAGTAAAGTTTCAGATAATTCAAAATCACCCGATAAGTCAGATAGTATAGACAAACCTGTTAATACAGACAAGTCTATTAATACAGGTTCCAGCGAAACGGTTGATTCGGGGACGGTTGCGCCTAAAAAAGAAGAAATTCAGGCGGAATCCCCGCAAGCTCCGGCCGCCAAGCCGTTTGAACGCGGCTTCTTCTTTTCAAAACCGGAAAAAACGCTGCCGAAAAAGTTTTTCTGCATTGCTTCCAGCTTGAGCTTTCAAGACGAATCCATCAATCAGTTGCTTATTTCCAAACTAGGTAAAAATTATTCGGCGTCCGAACCGGCAGATTACTCAAACTACTTGGTTTTACTATATATTGGCGTTACAATCGGTATTTTTGTCTTTATTTGGGTTATGATGCGTCGAACGCGCGATCAAATGGGCGGCGGATTTATGTCCGGTTTCAGCCGTTCTCCTGCCAAGTTATTTGAGCCAACCCCCGGTCGTACAACGTTTAAGGACGTTGCAGGTCTGGAAGGGGTCAAAAAGGAATTGGAAGAAATCGTTGAATACCTGAAAAATCCCGAAAAATTTGCTCGTTTGGGAGCACGGATTCCCAAAGGCGTGTTGCTCAACGGTCCTCCTGGAACCGGTAAAACGCTGCTCGCGCGCGCGGTAGCAGGCGAGGCGGGCGTCCCGTTCTTTTCGATTAACGGTTCTGAATTTATTCAGATGTTTGTCGGAGTCGGAGCAAGTCGCGTACGCGATTTATTCGGAACAGCCAAAGAACAAGCTCCGGCGATCCTGTTTATCGACGAAATAGATGCCGTTGGACGGCTTCGAGGAACCGGGGTCGGCGGCGGGCATGACGAACGAGAGCAAACCCTTAACCAAATTCTTTCGGAAATGGACGGTTTTGCTCCCAACGAATCTATAATTGTGATGGCGGCAACCAATCGTCCCGACGTTTTGGATCCGGCGTTGCTTCGTCCGGGGCGTTTTGACAGACATATTACCGTCGATCGTCCTACTTCCAAAGGACGTTTAGAAATGTTTCAGGTTCATACCAAGCACGTTCCGTTAGCAGAAAACGTCGATTTACAACGTTTGGCGGCCTCTACAATCGGATTAACCGGTGCGGATATTCGCAATATTGTAAACGAAGCGGCTTTATGGGCAACCCGGCAGAATAAAAACGCCGTCGAAATGTCGGATTTTGAGTACGCTAAAGATAAAGTATTGATGGGTGCCAAACGCGAAGAGGTTCTCAACGAAAAAGAACGACGAATGACTGCGTTTCATGAGGCGGGTCATGCGTTGCTAGCTTGGCTGACACCGGGTAGCGAACACGTCAATAAGGTGACGATTGTCCCGCGCGGATTTGCCTTGGGCGTTACCCAACTGGTTCCCGACGAAGATCGCTTGAGTATTTCCGAAAGTCAGCTCAACGATCGGCTTAGCTTTATTATGGGCGGTCGAGCGGCAGAAAAAGTGGTTTTTGGGGAAGTTACCGCCGGAGCCGAAAACGATATTAAGCAGTCTACCTCTTTAGCGCGAAAAATGGTCGCGGTTTGGGGAATGAGTAATAAAATTGGACCGGCTGCGTTTAGAGCTTCGGAGGAGCACCCGTTTTTAGGCAAGGAAATTTCTTCCGGTTCTCGCGAATACAGCGAACACACCGCTCAAATTATCGACGAAGAAGTGATGCGAATTTTGCAAAAGGCGGCTGATCACGCCGAACAGACTTTGGAAACGCACCGCAACAAGTTAGATGCCTTGGCTGAAGCGTTGTTAATCAAAGAAGAGCTGACCGAGGCGGAAATAGAAGCGATTCTTGGAACTCCCGCCTACCGCAATTCCGAGGAGGCGCAGAAAAAGAACGATTCGGAAAAAGACGATTCTGAAAAGAAAGAATAATTCAGTAAAAAAGGCGGTATCGAACAGAACTCGCCTTTTAAACAGCAGAATAATCTGTTAAAATAACATCCGACAGAATTTATAGTCCGACAGAATTTGTAGCTCAAAAAGTCGGAGGGAATTTAAAACAACACAGGAATCGGTCTGAAGACTGATTCCTGTATTTTTATGTCCGATTAGATAATCTAACAGAACACTCGCTGTATTGGTAGGCAATAAAACTTATTTGCAAGCGGGAACCGGAGCGCAAGCCGGAGCAACGGGAGCGCAAACCGGGGCAGCCGGAGCGTCGCAACCGCAGCTATTGCAGCTATGGCAGCAGGGTTTGAAAAGGTTGGCAAAGAATCCGCCAAAAGGATGGCAAGGATCAAAATTGCAACCACAAGCCGGGGCCGGAGCGCAAGCAGGAGCCGGAGCCGGGGCACAAACAGGTGCCGGAGCACAAACAGGTGCCGGAGCTTCGCAACCGCAACCGCAAGCCGGAGCTTCACAACCACAGGAAGCGCAACTGCGAAGTCCTGCGAAGAAAGCACGTAAACGCGGGAAGCAAGGGGCCTTGGCGCAAGGATCACAGCTATTGCAAGCCGGAGCCGGGGCGGGAGCACAAACAGGGGCCGGGGCACAAACCGGTGCCGGAGCACAAGCCTGTGTGCAAGGTGCACAATTGGAAGGAGCACAAGCAGCTCCAAATAACGCAGCATGAGCGCTAGCGGCACCTAAACTTAAAATCGCAACAACACTAATTACTACACGTTTCATACCAGATACTCCTTAAAAAAGTAAGTTATAAAAATTTTCCATTTTTGTCTTTGTTCGAGAAACCCTTTTCCTCAAACTTAACACTACAATCATCGTCCTTTTCTCGAGGTAAACTTTTGAGTGAAATTTGGATTTTTCACGCTCCTTTGAACTTTGATGATAAAATGTAACGGTTATACTGGTTCTACTTACAATTTCCGGCTTAGATTACCATAAAACAGTCGTTTCATTTCCCTCAATCCAGAAAAGGGGGAGTTTTTATTCGTACCGGGGGCAAAATCAAAACGGCGTCAATAGGAAAAATCAACTCGTCTGAATATAAAACGTTAATTTCAACGAGCATAAAAATTTTTTGATTTAATACAGTGAAAATCGGCGTTTAGACAGTCCATTTTCCCTGTAATATCCATAATTACATAAAAGTTTAAAATATTTACAAAATTTTTTAATTTTTTCACTATATTTTACTCGGTAATCCTTGATTTTTTTTCAAAAAGGAGTTACAATACGAAATAGTAATTAAATCATCTGGCACAGAAAAGACATCGTAGTTATAGTTCTGGTAACCAGGTATCATTTGAGAGGAAAAAATAACAATGAAAAAGACATTTGCATTTGTTTGTGCTTGCTTGTTTGGTTTAGCTATTGTTGGTTGCGGTACACCAGCAGACAAACCTGCTGAAGAAACCAAGCCTGCCGAAACCACCGCCCCGGCTGAAGCCCCGAAAACTGACGAAGCTGCTGCTCCGGCTGCCGAAGCTGAAGCCCCGAAAACTGAAGAAGCTGCCGCTCCGGCTGCTGACGCTGAAGCTGCTCCGGCTGCCGAAGCTGAAGCCCCGGCTCTGCCTGAATGAGTTGTGCTAAAAGCATAGCTATAGTTTGCGGAATTTCCCTGTATAATCTGTAAACTAATTGGACAACATATAATTAAAGGGTATTTTGAAACTTTTTCAAAACGCCCTTTTTTCATCTACTATTCCGGTATTTTTATGACTGATTCCGCGAAGTTGGCAACTACAAATACGTTGATTTTGCTGGTAAGCCTTTGTTTGATTTGCGCTCCTTTATTAATGAAACTGGACGCACAAAAACATTGTCAGCTTATCTGGCAGGCGCATCGCCTTCCGAAAATGTGCGGTTTCAAGCTATTTACGGGGCATGATTGTCCTGGTTGCGGAATGACGCGCTGTTTTGTATGCATGGCGCACGGAGATTGGGTATCGGGCGTTAAATTTCATCCATGGGGAGCGGCGTTCTATCTATTTCTGATGGCTCAAATTCCCTATCGGCTGTACTCGCTATATAGAATATACAAAAATCAACCCGCCTTGTATTTTTCGCGGGGGACGCAATATTTATGCGTTTTTTTGGCGTTGTATTTTATTCAATGGTTTATTCGGCTGGCTTACGGTGCCTAGGCAGAAAAGTTATGACAAAAATAGTAGTTGTATTTATACTGGTGGTTATTTTTATTGCTTTATTGCTGCGATTAACCGACCGATATATTTTTAAGCAGACTTGCAAGTCTTTAACCTGCCGTCTATCAAAATTTTTAGTGCATTTGGGAATTGTTCTCGGCGGATTGATGTCGATCATTCCTCTGGGGGCAATCGATAATAAAGTCGTTTATATTCCGCTAAAAAATCCGGCTCCTGATTGGAATATCGATACGGTCAAATATAAACCAGAAGACGTTTATTTTCAGTCGGATTCCGGCA
>CAYZMZ010000049.1:1460-7686 GCA_964479655.1 uncultured Planctomycetaceae bacterium | reverse complement strand
TGCCTGGCATCTAAAACCGAATTTGGAATCCGGTCAACAACCTGATTATTTTGTATTATACTTCCATGGAAATGCGGGCAATCTGACGTATCATTCCTATTATTTGAACTTGATTGTCGATCAGCTTAACGCGGATGTTTTTTGCATTGATTATAGCGGTTACGGACTCAGTGAAGGAACGCCCTCCGAAAAAACGGTGTATTTGGATGGGCAATCTGCTTTAAAGGAATACCTGCGTCTGACTGGTAAAAAGCCGACGGAAATAATTGTTATGGGACGTTCGCTCGGCGGAGCGATTGCGATGGACGCGGCCTTAAAAATGCAGTTGGCAAATAACCCGCCCACGGCGTTGGTGTTGGAAAGTACTTTTAGCAGTATTCCCGACATGGCGAAAAAACTCGTTCCGATATTGCCTGCAAAATGGCTATTGACCAATAAACTCGATACGGCTTCCAAGCTAAAACAATACCGCGGAAATTTGTATATAACGCATGGAACTAAAGATCGGGTTGTTCCGTACGCGCAGGCGTTAAACAATAAAAAAATCGCCCAATCGGTGTCCAATCGAAATGGAAAGTTTGTTTTTTATTCTATTGAAAATATGGATCACAACGATAATCTGTCCCGCAAATATTTTCAAAGCATGAACGATTTTTTGAAAAGCTGTCAATCGGAATCCGATTCAACAGAATCAAACTTAAAGGAATCAGAGCTATAAAAAATGATTCAACAGAATTGCGTCTATACTGATTCTATTCACCCCGCTTTTTTAGGTATATAAGGGGGGGAATTTTGAGCGCAAAGCCCTTGTAATAAACGCAAAGCCCTGTAATATAATTTTTGGAAAAATATAAAATGCAAATTGCAACCTGGAATGTAAATTCAATCCGAACCCGATTGCCGCGTCTGCTGGCATGGCTTGAGCAAGATCAGCCTGATATCGTCTGTATTCAGGAATTAAAATGTACAGAAGAACAGTTTCCTTTTGAACCGTTGGAATCGGCTGGATATACGGCAGTAGTCAATGCGCAAAAAACGTACAACGGCGTGGCAATATTGTCCCGAACGCCGGCTGAGGACGTTCAGCCCGGTTTTTCTCAATGGGAGGATTCGTTTAACGGTAAGTCGTGCGCCCGGTTAATTTCCGCCTGGTTTGAAGACGGCGAGGGAAATCGATTTCGCGTTTTTAACGGCTATTTCCCGGTCGGCGATATGCCTGGAACGGATAAATTTCAGTATAAACTGGATTGGTACGATGCGCTGATTGAGGAATTAAATCAAACCGCCTCGCCCGACGAAAATATTATTCTTGTCGGCGATATGAACGTTTATCGGGACCCGCTTTTAGACGCTAAATTTCCGGAAGCGTACGAGGGCGGACCGCTGGGCAATCCTCCCCTGCGCGCGAAATTCAATGAATTGTTGGCTTGGGGATTTCACGATTTATATCGGGAATTAAACCCTAAGCAAAGCGCGTTTTCCTGGTTTGATTATCGCCGAGCGGGATTTTTGCGAAACGATGGGTTGCGGTTAGATCATATTCTGGCTACCGGTCCGATGGCTGTTCGATGCCGAGAAATTCAAATGCTGCTGGACTTGCGCGAAGGCGAAAAACCGTCTGATCACTTGCCGGTAATCGCCATGTTTTGTTAATTTATTTCAGATATACAAATAGATAAATAGTATTATATACAACAATACAAATATTCAATATACCGATAACGAAAATCGTAAAACATGAAAACGTTAGTTGCAATTTCAGGCGGAGTGGATAGTTCTGTGGCGGCGGCTTTGTTATTAGAACAAGGGCATCAAATTGGCGGCGTTTACCTGCGTCATGGAGTTGAGCAACTTTTGCCCGACGGAGTAACCGCCGGCGGTTGCGGCAATCCGAAAGACGAACAGGACGCTCGGAAAACCGCCCAAATGCTAGGCATTCCGTTTTACGTAGTAGACGCATCGGAAAAATTCCATCTGATTACGCATAATTTCGTATCGGAATATCTGTCTTGCCGAACGCCTAATCCCTGCGTGATGTGCAATCGTTTAATCAAATTCGGATTGTTATATGATTTTGCGTTGCAGCAGGGGTATGATCATTTAGCCACCGGTCATTACGCGCGAGTTATGCCAGTTGGACCGGCTCAATCTGAATTGAATTTAACCGGATCGAATTTATCTGAATCAAATTTAACCGAATCGAATCAGAAATCGTCGATAAAAACGATGGAATACGGGATATTTCAGGCGGCGGATTCCAATAAAGATCAGTCGTATGTTCTGTTCGGAATTCCTCGCCAACGAATTGCTAATCTGGTTTTTCCGCTGGGCGAATACACCAAACCGCAGATTCGCGCCCTTGCCGCAGCCCGGAATTTTCCGGCGGCGGCTAAAAAGGATTCTCAGGAAATCTGTTTTATCCCCGATAATAATCACGCCCGTTTTATTTGCCCCTACAAAAAAGACGAACAGGGAAATCCCTTGGATACATCGGGCAATATTGTTACCGTAGAGGGAAAAGTCGTTGGGACGCATGACGGTATAGAACGGTTTACCATCGGTCAGCGCAAGGGACTGGGCGTTGCGATGAACAGTCGATATTTTGTGGTTGAATTGCGTCCTCAAACGCACGAGGTTGTTTTGGGAACTCACGAACAATTAGGTAGAAGTTCGTTTACGGTTTCCAACGCGAACTGGCTAACCTGCGTACCAGAATACTTTTGTTCACAGATAAAAATACGTTATAAGTTCTCCCCTGCTCCGGCTACCATTCATCTGCTGGACAATAATCGTTTTTCTGTAGAAACCGATGCCCCGGTTTATGGCGTGGCTCCCGGTCAGGCCTGCGTCTGCTACGATGGCGAACGCGTTTTAGGCGGCGGCTGGATTGACTAATCTGACTCCACTTGAATTTTTCCGGCTTGCATAACAAAAATTAGTCGTTTCATTTCGCCCTGATCAGCAAAACAAGGATTTAGCTCAACTCATAGGGCGAAATCAAAAAGACGTCAAGAGGAAAATTCAAGTAGTCATCGTATGAAACACGCTATTTGCCTTTTTTAGGTTTGTTATACTGAACTAAAATCCAGCCCCAGAGGATACTGAATCCTATGCCCGCTCCAACGGAGTACCAAAACCAAAGGGAAAAATCGTTATTCGACCATTGGAAAACCAGAATCGATAACAGCAGCCATATTATCCCCGTAAAAGCCTCTACGAGAGGATAAAAAATAGAAATCAGCTCATGACAATCCTTGCATTTTCCGCCTAAAATAATCCAGCCTAAAACCGGAATATTATGCCATGGACGAATTTTCGCGTTGCATTTTGGGCAGTGCGACGCCGGAAAAGCAATACTCATCGATCGCGGAATGCGGTAGGCAACCACGTTGAGAAAACTCCCGACAACGGAGCCGATAAATCCAATCCAAAATAAGAAGAATATATATAATTCTAACGGCATAATATTATTCATTTCGTTTGTTGGCACGATTTTTCGCTTTCTTTAAGGCGTCTGTCCAGCTCGATTGCGGAGAATCAGACTGGGAAGACGCAGATTTTTGAGGTTTAACGGGTTCTGCGGTTACGGCAGGAGAATCAAGTGTCGTTTCGGAAATTGTTTTCTGAACAAGAGTATCCGATGTAATATTGTTCTCTTGATTATTATCGGCATTGATATTCTTTGATTCCGAAGAAATAGTATTGCCTTTCATTTTTGTAATTCTGAATTTCGACAGTATCTGCGATAGCAAAATCAGCATTTGCCGCGCAAGAGTACTGATAATTCCCGTTCTTCTCTGTAAGACTTCCAGCAAAAAGAGAACTACCGCAACTAACAGCAGAATCGGATACAAAGGCGTTTGGCGGCTGCTGGATTGAATATCAGACCAGATTTCCGTAACATTCGTTCGCTGTTTTCCCTGGGTTACGTTTGCCAATCGCTGTAAAAGGGTTGTGCTTTGAGCAATGCGGCTGGTACTGCTGTTAAATTCCGGCGAATACATTCGGCAAACCGGAGGCATGGCGACAGTAAACGGCTGACTGGATACTGCGGACGGATTCTTTTCAGATGGCTTACTATCCATCGATATACTTTTATCCCTATCAAAAACAACCGTTGCAATTATTCGCTGATTACCATAAAGGGGAATATCCGCCCCCATCGTATTACCGTCCAGCCACGACAGAGGAATCAAGGGGTCTTCAATAACACTGCTTTGATCTGGTTTGGCTCTTACCACGGAAACCATCGGCTTATTATTCAAAAAAAGCTCGTTCCAGGACGGCGTATCGAGGTTGCTTTCCGAATTACTATCGGGATTGCTTTCCGAACTATTATCAGAAGTAAGAGTACTTCCGTCGTAACGCGAAGTACCTCCGTCTGAACTTATCGGCGAACCGGTTGGATTGGTTTGATTAGTATTTATTTGTCTATCCTGTTCATTTGTTTCGTCTGGAAGATGCAAACGCAACTGGCAGGTACCGTCTATAACCTGCTGGGTTAATAAAAGGGAAGGGGGTAAAACAGACTGCTCGCCTGCCGTCCAACGAATCAGCGACGTATAAAAGGCGTCCAGTTTATCCCACGCGCCAAACGCCCCGGTATATTGACCGTCAATTTGCCCGGTAAAACAGGCGGTTCGTCCTAATCCGGAGTACCGAACCGCAACAATCGGGGCGGAATATTCGTCGGTAGAAACCGCACAAAGCTGAGTCTGCGGCTGGAGGTAGGTTAGATTGTATCCACCCAATTGAGGCGGAGAGGGAAATTTCTGCCCCGTAACCGATTCCAACAACGGCGAAAACGAAATCGCGACCGGGTCTTCCAAAAAGGAATTGCGTGTTACGGTAAAAGTATCCTGCGTGAACAAAGCAGGCAAGTCCTCCGCTTTATCGGTAAAAAAACAGCGTCCTTGTCCGCGTCGGGCAATATCTTTAAGCAATTCGGCGTCGCAGTCCGATTCAGACCCCAAAGCAATTACGCTGCAGGTTATACCGGATTTTACGCAGTTTTCCAGCAACTTTTTATAGGCGCCGGGTTCTTCCGAATCCGACGCATCGGCAAAAAGAATAATATGTCGGGTTAGCGATTCGGCCTTGCTGAGCATCGCGGCGGCATGAGAAAGTCCTTCGTAGATAAAAATCCCTCCGCCGGAGGATTCAATAGACCGGATTTTTTTCTGAAGCGATTCGCGATTTTCAACACCTTGCAGCGGGGCGATTATATGCGCTGAACTATCGACGGCAATTACTCCCAGTTGATCTTGACCCGATAGAATTTCCAACGTCTGACAGGTACCCAAATTTGCCAAATCCATTTTAGTGCGATTGCCTTCAACGGAAACCGCCATTGACCCTGATCGGTCCAATACAACCGACAGAGCCAGAGATAATTTACGATGTTCTTTTCGTAATTCCATGCTAACCGGCATGATCTTTTCTACAGGAGAACGAAAATATCCGCCTAAACCAAAGGAGTTTTTACCGCCGGTAATCAACAATCCGCCCCCTGAATGTTCAACCCACGATTTTATGGTTTCCAAACCTTGACTTGAAACGGATTTAGCGGACACGTTTTCTAAAATAACGGCACGATATTGTCCTAACAAATCAAGATTAACGGTAACCTCAGCAGGGTCTTTGGAATCGATTTCCATTTTAGCGGCGGAAAGCAATTTCGTTAAGCCGGATTTACCGCCGCTGGTCAGATGAAGAATCGGTTTTCGTTTGAGAATACCGACAATTGTATCCGCGACATTGTTTTCAGTAATCGGGTCTTGTCCGGCAGGAGTAACTTCCAGTCGATAAGATAAAGCCGATGCCAGTCCGATGGATGCATCCGCCCGATCTCGAAATACAAGCGATGTTCTGCCGGCCGAACAGTTTTTTTTACCAGAGACGATAACCGTTTGTCCCCGCAGTAATCGATATTGAATTTCCTGCGACGACGGCAAACTTATCCAGCCGGTTAGATAAAACGCCTGTCCGACATCTACGCAGGAAGGAACATCAAACCGTTCTATACAGACATCGGAAACTTCCGAACGTTCTATAATTCGATAATCGATAGGAACATTTGTATTGCTGCTAATAACAGAATATAACGGATTTATCCCCGTATATCGTCCGTCGGTAAGCAGGAGTATCCGTCCTGAGGAACCGGTCGGAATTAAAGAAACCGCCTTGTCTATGGCGGCAGATAATTCCGAGCCGTCGGAATCTATGT
>CAYZMZ010000049.1:481-1450 GCA_964479655.1 uncultured Planctomycetaceae bacterium | reverse complement strand
CGCAATTTTATCGTCCTGCTTGGCGTTTGAACCCAACAGCTTAATTATTTCCTTTTGCCGGTCGGCGGCATCGACCGGCATGGATAAACTTCTATCCGCAACAACGACAACAGTTCCGCCGGGCTGAACCTGATAAATCGCCATACCAGCAGCTGAAAAAATAACCAGCAGAACAAACAGACCTCGCAGTATACTTACCGTTCGCGACGAAAACGGTAATAATATAAATACCGCGATAATCGGAATTATCAGTATCAGCCAGATCGGTTCAAGGAAATTCGGCATATAATTTGCAAATAAAAATAATTGTATACTGGTTCCACTTGACTTTTTCCGGTTTGTATAACAAACCTCAGTCGTTTCATTTCGTCCCAATTAATCAAACAAGGGGCTGTTTGATTCTGGAGGGCGAAATCAAAACGACATCAAGTAGAAAAAAACACGTAGTCATAGTATAACAATCGGGCTATCAGCGATAAATTTATACGATGAACAATTAATCGTTCAATCCGGTAGTAAAGGCGTCGAAGGCTTCCGACCATTCAGCGGGAACGGCAGTACGATCGGAATCGCGAATTGTACCCATCGGTACGGCGGAAACGTTTCTATTACCGGCAGCGTGAAACCCTTTCGGACGCAGTCCCAAGCTTTTAAGCGACTGTTTTAATTCATTTTGCGCGTTGGGATTTTCAGCCGCCTTGTTAAACATGGATTCCCACCGTTTAATAAAATCCTGCGCCTGCTGCCGCGTCCAACCAAGTTGTTTGAGCAACGTATCATCTCCCGAATCAAGCTGGTCTTTCAAATGAGCCAACGCTAAAACCGTTTGCTTTTTTGAATATTCCAGATTGACTTCGTCTTCCGGCTGAGCTTCAGGCATCGGAGGTAGTTGATCCAGCGATTTCAAAGACGTAGCCGTCCCGCCGCCCAGGGTTGTTCCTTCCCCCTGCCGGGATTGCGGGTCAGGAT
>CAYZMZ010000049.1:0-471 GCA_964479655.1 uncultured Planctomycetaceae bacterium | reverse complement strand
ACCGCCGTCGGAATTATCTGGATTTCCGCCTTGAGGCGTTTTCTTCCCGGTGTTATTGTCATCCTGAACCCCCGATCCGGATTCCGCACCGGTTTGCTGACCTTGACCGGCACGTTTGTTGGGATCTGAACGACCGGGCGTTCCATCAGACATAACTTTATCTCCCGGATTTTGTCCTGTACCTTCGTTTCCGCTGTTTCCGCCCAAGGCTCCTTGATCGGAAGGCGTTTGCCCTCCGTTGTTGCTGTTACCGCGTTTTTCGGAATCCATTCCTCCACCCGGCGCGGACTCACCTTTATTACGACCCTTTTGTTCAGGGTCGTATGACTTGCCGTTGTTATCGTTTGGCGCGGGGTCTCCTTGCGAGCTAGGCTGTTCGGTTCCGTCGTCTTTGGGCGAATTAGTTCCAGCTTGCGGGTCTTCTCCGGGAACTTCGTTGACGGGATTATTTTCCGTGTGCATCTCGGATTT
>CAYZMZ010000048.1:0-12704 GCA_964479655.1 uncultured Planctomycetaceae bacterium | reverse complement strand
TACAAATTGGATGCCGTTAATTTTGGATAACGACGCTCTGGATTTAGCCGTCGCTCGGGGAGCCGCTTACTTCGGTCGGGTACGGCGTACAGACTTAAATTCAAACGATTCCAGCTCGATTGTTAAAATTCACGCCACGCTAGCTAGAAGTTATTATATCGGACTTCAAACCGAAGATAAGCTCAAAGCGATGTGTATCGCTCCCGCTAAAATTCAAGCGGGGGAATTGGTAAAAATAAGTGAACATCTGTTGGAGTTACAAGTCGGAACGCCGGTAGAATTTCCGCTGTTCGTTTCCAGCACTCGTCTAACCGATCCGGCGGGCGCGATTATCGAAATCGACGAAAATCAAATGCGTTCTTTGGCTCCGTTGAAAACCGTGATCCGGTCTTCCAAATCCTCGCAAAATGGAGTAGTTCAGGTTATCCTGGAAGCGGCTTTGACAGAAATCGGAACTCTGGAACTGGCCTTAAAATCCCGGTCTGGACGAGGAAAATGGCAATTGAATTTTGATGTTCGCGCAGCCGTAGAAACGCAAACTCAAATTCAAAATACAACCGCTGAATCGCAAGGCGTTTTAGACGACCAAATAGTTGAATCCTGCCGTCAGATTTTACAAAATACCTTTAATAACAATCCGTCTATCAAGCCGTCGGAGGTATTCAAACGACTAACCGCGATTATCGGTTCTGGACGCGATACCTGGCCGGCGACGCTGTTGCGAAAACTCTGGGCAGAGCTGATCGAATCCGATGGAAATACGCTCAATCGCCCTCAATCTGCGGCGCAGGAGGCCCGTTGGCTTAACTTGTTGGGATTCTGTCTGCGTCCCGGACTGGGGGCTGCGATGGACGACTGGCGAATTGAGCAAACCTGGAAATCGGTTTTCGGAAAATTGCTCTTTCCGGTTCCCGACAACAGAATCCAAATTTGGATTTTATGGCGCAGAATCGCGGCGGGATTATCTGCCGGTCGGCAAATTCAGCTTACCGAACCGATTATCAGTCAGTTGCGAACGCTGTTTATCAAGTTGCAAAAAAGCGGAAAAGCAAAGGACTGGGTTTTCGGAGGCAACGAAACCTCCGAAATTTTCCGTATGCTCGGTGCCATGGAACTGCTTCCTGTCCAGAGGAAGGAAGAACTCGGAACGATGTTTTTTACGCTGTTACAGCAACCGCAATTTGCGGCTAACAAGCCCGCAATTTTATGGGCTTTAGGACGAATCGGCGCACGCGAAAGCAACTTTTCTTCTTTAGAAACCGTTGTTGAAATCCAGACGGCGGAAAAATGGATTAAGCAGCTTTATGATAATTTTCAATTTGAACCCGGCGCGTTGTTTGCTGCCGTTTTAATGGCGCGAAAAACGTCCGATCGCTACAGAGATATTAGCGATTCCTGCCGTCGACTGGTTTTGAATTGGATTGATCAAACCGACAAGTGCAATCCAAACTGGAGAACAATTGTTCAGATAGGAGGAACGTTGGATTCTCAGCAACAAAGCGAGGTTTTTGGAGAATCGCTTCCGGTCGGATTATGCTTAGGATAGATTTTTATACTGCTATCGCTTGAAATTTCCCCGACGTATATCGTTGTATTCCAGCGGATTATTTCGATTTTTTAACTGGACCTACCTGACCGGATACCAAACGGATGTCTTACAAGGGGAAAGCTGGGAATAGTACCAAAATACTGGATGAACCGAAATTTTTTACTTTATAATAATTCCGTCAATTCTGGTTCCCTTGTATGCGATGCCGACCGTTGCGTAAAGAGGGGCTAATCCAATTTTTAACTTGCTATTATATCGCCTTGCTTATTAAGTGTTATACTTTGACTACGTGATTATTTCTCTTGACGTCGTTTTGATTTCGCCCCCAAAAAATCAAACAACCCTTTGTTTTATCGATTAGGGCGAAATGAAACGACTGCGGTTTGTTTTGCAAACCGGAAAAAGTCAAGTGGAACCAGTATAGTTGCAACGGGAGATTTTTTATTGCGGACTATCTCTTCCTGCCCTCGGACGGTATCTTTCCATTTTTCTTAACTATGGTACAATAGTTGCATGAAAATCGCGATATTAATAAAACAAACTCCTGATAGCGGCTCCGTTAAAATGGACGAATCGACTGGTACGGTTGTACGCAGCGGTTCTAATGCCGTTATAAATCCGTTGGATATTTACGCCCTTGAAGCGGCGATTCAGTTACGCCGTCGTTACGGAGCGCAAATAACCGTCTTTTCCATGGGACCGCCTTGCGCAGAATCGGTTTTAAGAGAATCGCTAGCTCTTTGCGTAAGTTCGGCAGAATCGTTGCATACAGCGCAAACTCCGCAATCGCAGGAAACAACGGCGGCGGTTTTAATTACGGATCGCGCTTTTGCGGGATCAGATACGTGGGCAACGGGATATATTTTAGCGGAATCAATTCGTCGTCAACTGCCGGATTTCGACCTGGTTCTAACCGGCGAACGGGCGACAGACGGCGATACAGGGCAAGTCGGACCGGAAACTGCCGCTGCGCTCAACGCACCTATTGTTGCCGGCGTTGCGAAAATTGACCAATACGAAAACGGAACGATAACCCTTCAACAGCTCTTTGACGGTAAAATTGTACATCAGACCGTTCAAACGCCGGCTGTTCTAACCATTTCCAAGGCAATCGGGGCACCGCAATTGCCGACCCTGGCGGGGAAAATTCGGGCGCGGGAAGCGGAAATTAAGACGATTACCCAGTCCGAGTTGAATCTGCCTTCTGATCGAATCGGACTAGCGGGATCCCCTACTCGAATCGTTCGGGTTTTCCATCCGCACCTAACCCGAACCAGCCGTACGATTCAGGTAACCGATGACGCGACTTTAGCTCAGGCGGTTGAAGCCTTTTACGACTGTATTTGCGATGATTCTCAAACGTCGCCTGAATCGAATCCAGACGGAGAGAACTCGAATCCGTCAAAGTCAAACGGCAATTCAACGGCAATTGTCAATTCCGTTCAGAAATCAGATTCTGTACCGAATCCCAACGCGGAGATTTTCGTTCTGGCGTCTGAAAACGATTTAACAACGTACGAACTGATTGCCCGCGCGAAGCAGGCGGCGGAACCGGAGAAATCCTCCGTTCGCGTTGTATCGATGGGTTCATCTTATTCAAAAGAATATTGTGAACAAGTAATCTCCTACGGAGCGGATACCGTTTACCGTCTTTTTTCTCCTCAATTCACGCAGTTTAGAGTTGATATTTACGCTCAATCGCTCCTGAATTTTATTAATCAATCTCGTCCGCGTGTTCTTATTGCTGCGGCGGATTCGATTGGACGAATCCTGACACCGTACTTGGCGCAGCAGTTGCGAACCGGATTAACGGCAGATTGTACATCTATACATTTAGATACGCAAACTGGACTGTTGGATCAAACGCGTCCGGCAATCGGCGGAAGTATTATGGCTACGATTCGCTGTCCGAATAATCAACCTCAGATGGCAACCGTTCGTCCGCATTCGTATCGTCCGCTGTCTCCTGATTGGAATAGAACCGGAGAAATTGTTCCGATTCCCGCTTTTAACAGTCAGCCAAGCCGAATTACCATTTTAGATGTTGTTCAGCCGCCGGAGCAGTTTTCAATCCAAAACGCCAAGCGAATCGTAGCTGTTGGACGCGGATTTCGTCGGAAGGAAAACATTGCTCTGGCAACGGCGTTTGCCAAGCAGCTTAACGCCGCTGTAGGAGGAAGTCGGGAAGCGGTTGACAGAGGCTGGCTGGAATATCCTGCCCAAATTGGATTGAGCGGAAAAACCGTTATGCCGGATTTGTACATCGCGTTGGGAATTTCCGGGGCGATTCAGCATCTGGCCGGCATGCAAACCGCGCGAAAAATTGTGGCTGTCAATCGCGATCCAAACGCGCAGATTTTCAAAGTTGCCGATTTGGCTATCGTCGGCGATCTGTTCCAAATTCTGCCCGCTTTGATGGAAAGGGCGGTTCGATGACCACGTGATTTTTTACTTCGATGTCGTTTTCTTTTCTCCCCCGTAAATAAGGCTAATCTCTGGTTTTATCGATTAGAGCAAAATGAAACGGCAGATGTATAACTGTATAATCCGGAATTTTCAACTAAACCAGTATAAATAGAATGAATTATTCTCCCGTTACGCCTGCAATTGTACAAGAATTAACCGAAATTGTCGGAGCGGCTCACGTTATTTACAACGACGCGGAACTGCTAGAGCCGTTTTCACGAGATGAGATTCCCGGAACGCATTATCGTTCCATGCCAGAGGCGGTTGTTCACCCAGACGGAGCTGAACAGATGGCAGCTATCGTTCGTCTTGCCAATCGGGAGCATATTCCTCTTACTCCACGCGGAGCGGGATCGGGATTGTCCGGCGGAGCGGTTCCGATTTACGGCGGAATCGTCGTTTGCTCCGACAGAATGAATCGAATTATCGAGTTCGATCGTCAAAATATGATGATTGTCGTCGAGCCGGGTGTAATAACCAATCAGATAAACGAGGTTGTCAAAGACGCTGGGCTGTTTTACGCCGGCTATCCGATGAGCGTTGAAACCTGTTTTATCGGCGGAAACGTTGCGGAAAACGCGGGCGGAGGGAAAGCCGTTAAATACGGAGTTACCGCCCGTTATGTGCTCGGCTTGGAAATGGTTACTCCAACCGGCGAAATTGTACAGCTGGGCGGAAAACTTCTCAAAGACGTAACCGGCTACAACATGGTTCAACTGATGGTTGGATCGGAAGGAACGCTGGGATTTTTCACCAAAATTATTCTCAAACTCAGCCCCCGTCCGAAATATCAGGTCGATTTACTCTGTCTTTATCCGACCGGCGAACAGGCGATTGAAACGGTTCCGCAAATTATTTCCGGTTCTGGAATTACGCCTACTTCAATCGAATACATGGACGCGATTGCTTTTCAGGAAGCGTGCCGATTTATTAACCAGCCGATGCCGTGTGCGGACTGCGAAGCGATGCTTTTGATCACTCTGGACGGATTTGATCAGCAGCAAATTCAGCGGGAATACGAGCAAGTCGGTCAGTTCTGCGTAAAAAGCGGGGCGACCGAGGTTTACGTAGCGGATACGGCTGTTAATTCCGAACGCGTTTGGAAGATTCGACGCAGTATTCCCGAGGCGTACAGTCAAAAAAGCCGACTTCAGTCGGGGGAAGATATTGTCGTTCCGCCGGCTGAAATTCATACCGTTTCGCGTCAGTTCCGATTTATTGCTCAAAAATACGGCGTTATGATTCCCTGTTACGGACATGCCGGAGACGGTAATTTGCATGCCAGAATCACGCCCCCGTCAGACTGGTCGGAGGAACGCTGGTATAAAACATTGCCTGAAATTCTAACAGAAATATATACAGTTGTTAATCAGGTTGGAGGACGTATTTCCGGCGAGCATGGAATCGGTCATAAGCGTAAACCGTACATGAGAACAGTTGTATCGGAGGAATATTTGAACATGCTTCGTACCGTCAAAAAATCGCTTGATCCGAACAATATCATGAATCCCGGCAAGATTTTCGACCTATAAACTGGGGAGGCGTTGTTCAGTTTGATTTTACGGGAAGGCGCGAATAAGCAATCCCGTATATGGAGCACCGGCCTCGCAGAAGACTGTTCGTAATTAGGGGAGCAAAGGTAATTTTTACTGGAAGGCTCGAAGACACGAAGAAGCACGAAGAGGGAGAAAATGTGCCTGTACCGACCTCGACTCGGCGGATCGCGTGCGGAGTGCGTGGAGCTATATAATACCTCTTGTATTTCCGTTCCAAGCAGTATTCTAAATCAGGCGGCGTTCAGCGGCCGAGGACGACCGCAGGACGGCAAGACACCGACCCTTCGCGTATATTCCCGTCCAGTAAAATGCCAATCAACTTTTCGGAAACCGGCGGTAGCCGAACCGCTTCCCCGGGTCGTGGCTTTGTGCTTTTCCCGTATAAATATTTTCCGCCCGTCCTCGGGAACCGGCAGAATTAAATCCGATAGTTGTTCTTTTTAAGAATCATATCAGAAACTGCGCCGTCTTTTTCAATTATCAGAACCTGTCCGCAACTGATACATGCCGAGTTAATGGCGTTAATTAAATCCTCTGGTTTTTCCAGGGATTTTCCGTTCCAGTTTTTAATGTTCATTCCGGCAGTAAAACCGCAATCGTCGGCTACCGAGCCGGGCTGAACAAAGGTTACGCACGCATGCGGATCGGGTTTGGATTCAAAAGATACATTGAATCCGGCCAACGGTATTTTCACTTCTTTATCCGCCGATTCCGCCTTCAGATGTTCGCAAGCCGTTTGGTAATAATCGTCTTTTACTTGCGTAAGCGGTACTTGAATCGTTTCGATTGAATCGCCGGGCGTATCGGCATGATGAACTTTCAAAATCACAACGCCGTTTTCAGGCTCAACCGCGATTTTTTGAGCCAAGTCGGGATACAAACCCCATCGCCCGGCAACGTTGCAGTCCAGAACAATATCGTTGACTTTCAGACCGGCATTTTTCGCCTTTCCGTCGGGGTCTAAATCCGTAATTCTCAATGCGTATTTAACCGGTAAATTCCGGGCTTTTAATTCCGATACCTTTGCGGTGGTCAGTTCAACACCTAAACAATAGCGCACTATTTTTCCCGTGCTGGACAGTTGATTACAAACCCATTGCGCCAGATTGGAAGGGATAGCAAAGCCTATTCCTTGCGGAATATCCTTAATTGCGAATCGGGACGTTGTAATTCCGACCAGATTCCCATTTAAGTCAAATAATCCGCCGCCGCTGTTGCCGGGATTGATTAATGCGTCTGTTTGAATCATATCTCCCCGATGCGCTCCGGGATGGGCGCGATATTTTCCGCTGACAATCCCTGCGCTGACCGATACTCCCAGGGAAAAAGGTGATCCGATTGTCAAAACCGATTCCCCTAATTTCAACTCGTCTGAATTTCCAAACGGAACCGTCGGTAACGGGGCAGGCGCGTCGATTTTCATTACTCCAATATCGGAAATTTCATCGAAAAGCTGCTTTGTAACACTGTACATACTGCCATCTTCAAGCTGGACGTATAACGGCTTCCCCGATTTTAATACGTGTGCGTTGGTTACAATCCAGCCGTCGGGGCGAATAATGACTCCCGACCCGATAGAGCCGGGCATAAAATCCTCATGCAGCTTGATAACCACCACCGCAGGCAGTGTTTTGCTAATCGCAGTTTGAATTTTATTGGTTATCTGCTCGCTGTCAGACTGAGCCATTGTAGACGGGCAAACGCAATTCAGGGTTGCAATTATGGCTAAAAATAGGGACGGAATGAATTTCATGGTAAAATGGGGGAAATGTCGAATTGATTTTGTGCTTTTTCCTTAGCAATCGCGTTGAAGGAAAAAGGGGAAACGATAGCAAAAACAGACGGTCATACGAGCCGTCATGTTAAACATAGTATATTATACGCCTATTTTGGATAAAAGTAACTCTAAATCTGACAAATTTTCGGTATATGCTGGTTCCACTTGACTTTTTCCGGTTTTCATAATAAACCGCAATTGTTTCATTTCGTCCCAATCAATAAACCAAAGAGTTGTTTTATTGATTGGGCGAAATCAAAACGACGTCAAGAGAAAAAATCAAGTAGTCATAGTATAACCCCCAATTTTGATACGTAGATGAGGGAATTTAGAATATGCAAGCCCGTAATATGGAACACCGGCCTCGCCGAGGACGGTGCGTAATTAGGGGTTCCCCGCTTTTCGGTCGAATCATTGAACAAATCAAGGCGATTTATTCTAGCCCCAAAATCGGTCGGACTTCCGCTTGGCGGCAACTTTAACGTCTAATCCGGAGGACGATTCGGGGTTCTCGGAAATAGTTATATCTACGTAATACCCGCGTCGAGCAGGGCCGCAATTTACCAGCTGCGTATTTTTAACCATTGACAAACCCACACATTCATGAATATGCCCGCATATACATAAGTCCAAAGTATCGTCGTTGATGAATTTAGCCAAGGCAGTACTGCCGACATGTTTCATGTACATCGCCTTGTCCGCTCTGGTATTGTACGGCGGAACATGAGTCAGAAGAATCTTTGCCAGCGGCTTACCGGCTGATTGAAGAAGTTCGTTTCGCTGGATTTGTCCCTGTTGGAGAATTTCGGTTATTTGCGGTTCTGAAAATCCGTAGTCCATTTTTCGCCATGGGGGTACACCGCCCAAGCCTTGAACGACGCATAAATCACAGGCAAACGCTTTCCCCTCGATTCCTATACCTCTTTCTTTCAGTCCGCGCGAAATACCTTCTGTATCGCAGTTGCCCGGCACTGCGCGAAGTTGAGATGAAATCGGCGAAAGCGTGTTCAACACCGTTTCCAATTCCTTGTCCGTTCCGAAATGCGTAATATCTCCCGCTAGTAAAAGCAGGTCTGCCTGACCGATAGTCTGAACCAACGATTGCAGTTTTTCTTCATATCCGGGCTTAAAATGGATGTCAGCCAAGGCAATAATACGCACAATACATCCTTTCTGTTTGAGGAAGCATAATAACTATTTGTATACTTGTTAATTATCGAGTAAGTCGATAGCCAAAACATCGTCGTCCAAAATCAATTCGATGGGTACGGATTGATATTCGGATTCAGGAATTTCTACCGGGTCAAATAACGTGCTATCGGAATCGGCAAAAATAGCGTCGATAATCGCCGTAGAATCGGACGTTGCGTCTGATTGAATGTCGGTTGAAACAACGGTTTCGGCTTTCGCGATTGATACCAACTCAATTTGGGGCGTTTCCAGCAGTTCAACCGTTGAACTTTGTTGATTCAAACTGACGGGTGTTGAACTTTGCTGATTGACCGCGCCATTGGCAGTAATTGCTGTTGATTGTATCGGCTGAACAACTACAACAGCTTTAATAGGTTGAATTTGTATCGATTCTGCGGTTTCTACCGACACATTGGCGACCTCTGTTGATACGCACGCCGCTGCCGAAACGGGGGCTGCCGCAGACGCCGTTGTTATAACCGGTTTTGTCTTGTTAAAGTTCATGGCAAATTGGATAAAATCATCCATGTTTACAACGCCGTCGTCGTTAAAATCGCAGGCTTTAGCCAGAACCTTCATTTCGTCTGTTAGATTGGTATTGTCAGCAAGCGATTGATCATCGGTGAGCGTATTAAAATTCGTAGCAAAGAGAATAAAATCAGCCATGTTGACTTTGGTATCGTTATTCAAATCGAAACTAAAGGCCGTTGCTTCAGTACTGGTCGTCTGACTGTCAACCTCAATAAAATCGGTTATCGTTGTGCCGACATCCAGCCCGGAAGTCGAATCTTCAGCAGGGGTAAAGGGAATCTGCGCCATTAAAGCGTGCGTGTTTTCGGCAATTTCCGCATTGGATTCAACGGTCATCGTAATCGTAATTTCGGTATTATCCGAATTTTCCAGGACTTTAGAATCGTATGATATGCTTTCAACCCAATCGGGAGTTAAAATCGCGCTCAGCTGAGGCGTGTAAACCTGACTATTGTATACAACTGTTGTTGTAATAATCTGACCTGCAATTACCGATTCGGCAGACCAAAGCTGGACGTAAAAGCTATCCCATTCTGTAATCGTTTTAATACTCTCAGGAATAGCCTCCGCCGTTTGAATATCCGATGATTGGGATTGAATGACGCCGTATATATTTGGGGTAATGGAAATGTATACTACATCATCTGACAATCGAACGGAATAATTCGGATTATTTTCATCGGTAATCGTTCCCTGTAAAATGGGCGTATCGCCGATATATTCGCCTGACGCCGTTAACTTCCCTGACAGCGGAGTCATATCTTCGGTTAAATTGGATGTATAGGAAAGGTCGAAGTCCGTTGTTCCCAAAGACGCCGATTGCCCAGCGTCGGGTGTAACGACAGCGTTGTACTTTCCGATTTCAAATTCCTGACTTGTTGTACCGGTAAGCAGATAATTGCTGTTGGACAGGGTAACCTGTGCTGTATAAGTACCCGCATTGATTGCCGAGGTATCGTATTGAATATTCAATCCGGGATCGTCGTTATTAACAATTCCAACGAGACTAGCGGATATATACTGTTGAACCCCTGAATATATTAACTCGGTGTAATTATCAAATAAAACGGTAACGGGTTTTGCGGATACTGTTACCGTTGAATTGACGTATTTTATAGAATAGTTTGCCGCCGCCGCTCCGGAAACGGAAATATCATACGATCCGATGCCGTTATACTGCTGATAACACAGAAACCGTATCGTTTCCTTTAAATCCGCTGTAAGAAACCGTATATTCTCCCGCTATATCCGCGTATTGTATACTTTGTTTCATAGCGGTAATTGTTAATTCCGCCGTCGTTATTGTTACGGTAACCGGCTGTAAGATCAACGGAACGTATCCCGCCCGCTCAACTTTAACTAAAACAGAATTTTCACCTGCGTTGGTAAAGGACGGCTTGTCAGTCGTCCAGTTCGTTCCGTTATCGATGGAATAAGAAACGACATCGTTATTTTCAAGTCCTGAAACGGAAATTGTGTGTTCCGATGCATCGTAAATGCCGTTATATCCTTCGACAGAAACGTCGTCAATAACACCTAGTACGTTTACCGTTGCCGAACCCAGGGCGACATTGTTCCAGTCAATTCCTCCGGCTCCGTACCAGGCAAAATTATCCTTGCCTTCGGTCAGTTGAATTGTTGTCTGTCCGATTGCCTGAGCGGTGAGCGAAATATACCCCAGACGAACGTACTGATTTTGTCCGTACTGTTGATACTGTGCGGAGCTTTGATCGAAAAACGCGCCGCCGAAATCGTTTACCAATCCGGTTTGAACGCTGTTTTCATCTACGGAAATCGTACCGTCTACAAAGTAGTCGTTATAAATTCCGCCATGATTCAAGCCGTTTTCCGCAACTTGAACTTCTGTTGAATCGTATACTACATCTACGTATCCGCCGACAATACCCGGATTGGAAGAATCGGTATTCTTAAGCCATATTTCAACGACAAAGGAATCGCCGATTGTAACTTGGGTAATCGAATCAGCCAACGTAGCCGCCGTATCTGTATTTGATGCTATTGTACATACAACCAGTTGTATAGATAAATCCGATCCCTCCGATTGAAGTATTTCGTTAAACAGATTTATTGTATCAGCGGCACTGACCGCCGCCGCAGCCAGGTTTGAATTGGCAGCCGACTGAATCGTGTTGTACTGCGGATAAACAATCGAACTGTCGGTATTTTGCTTCCAATATGCGTTGGTAAAATATCCGAAATCTGCCATATCAATGGTACCGGATCGATCAAAGTCAAACCGTCCATTCCAGCCGGTATCTCCCGTTGATAAGCCGAAACCGGCAACAAAGAGGGAGAAGTCCCCCATACCGATTAATCCGTTGCCGTCTAAATCGTAAATACCCTTGACATCGGTCATAGAACTGCCCGTTGCCCATTGAGAACTCTCGTAGTTTGTATCCAAACTGGTTGCCTGAATCCTGAAATAATACGTTCGTCCGTAATCCAAACCGTCAATTTGAGTTGAAGTTAAATTGGTATCGGTAAATACGGTTTGTATTGCATCAGAAAAATCATTCTTGAGCGAATACTCCAGTACAAATCCCGTTGCGTTTTCAGGCGTATTCCACGATACATTTATTGAATCAATATCGTAATCAATCGGACTGATTGATAAACTGGGCGTTGAAATTGCCTGCGGTAAAATAACTCCATTGGTAAACGTTTGACTTTGCGGGGCAAGATAGTTCCCGCTATTCGCACCGGAAATTTGATAGACAACGGTAATCGATTTTCCGGTTCCTGCGTTGACGGTATCGTAATTCGCCGTTGCGGACACGGTTACCACGTCAGTCCCTACAACATTAATCAGATTCCCCGCCGTTACAACTGCCGTTGTATTCCCATCATAAGTTTTACTGGTTGTTAAATTGGGATTAGCAATCGTCAACTGCAACGGGGTAATTTCAAAAGTAACCGGAGTCGTATTGAGCGTTATAGCGTAATTCGCGTTATTTGCCGTTGTTAAAGAACCTGATTCAATCGTATAATTTCCGACGTTTGTTCCGGTATACGTTAGATTACCGATCAAGGCGGTCATCGAACCGGAAATTGTATTATCGGTGGTATAGGTAATAGTCGGATTATCGGCTCCGTAAACTTTGCTCAACCCGCTGTTGGGCGTAACGACGATCGCCAGTTTATCGACAGTAAGCGTTCCGCTGGTATAACTAATACTGTAGTTTGCCGCAGTCGCCCCGGAAACGCTAATCGTATACGATCCCGCGCCGCTGTATTGCGAATAATCGCAAGCGGCAATCGCCTGAGTTGTTAATACTGAAGCGGATTCGTTATTGACAAAACCGCTGTATGAAAGCAGATAGCTGGGGACAGAATCCGTATAGGTAGCAGTCGTATTGTTCGCACTAATCGTCAAACTGGCTGCGTTTACCGTCAAAGCAACGTCGTTGATAATATAATCTTCGTACCCATCTCGCACGATTTTCACGGAAACGGTTTTGCTGTCCGCCACGCCGGTTACCGTAGGAGCCGTTTGCGTCCAGTCGCCAGATCCTGATTTATACCAAATTTGGTCTGACGCCTGCGTTCCGCTGATACTAACCCCGTGCGATAATCCGTCGTAGGTACCTGAATATCCGGTTGCCGATACGCCTGT
>CAYZMZ010000047.1:8320-12737 GCA_964479655.1 uncultured Planctomycetaceae bacterium | reverse complement strand
CCCAATGGGACGGTTGGAAGATAGGTAATTTAAGACCGGTTTTTGAACCTATACTTTGGTTTGTCAAGCCTTACAGAATTGGCGGTACAATCGCGGACAATGTTCTGCAATTCGGGGTCGGTGCCTATAACGAAAGTATCTTAAAAAAATACGGTCAAACTTCAAATAACATGTTAAAAGTTCATTCGCAAAAAACGGATAATGGGCTTCATCCTACACAAAAGCCGTTAAAATTAATGGAAATTTTAATAGAATTGACAACCCAAAAGGATCAGCTTGTTCTCGATCCTTTCTGCGGAAGCGCAACAACTCTTATTGCGGCTATGGAGCTGGAAAGAGAATATATTGGCATTGAAAAAGAATCCAGCTACTATAAAATTGCCAAGCTGCGAATAGAACAAGAAAAAAAATTGTTGGAGAATAATTTATTCAAATGGTCTGAAGCCGAAGCAAGTTAAGGTGAGATAGAAAATAATTATTATAACTTCAACAAGGCAGACAAGATAGCTAATTTTGAGTATATAGCAAAGAATACACAAAACAATTGACTACGAAATTTTATTTCAAACCATAGTATCATTTCCCAAATATTTTGGTTATTTTTTAAAAGGGGGTTCCCTCCCCCCTTGTACTATTGATATTATATGGTAATTTATGATGACTGTATAGGCGGAATTCAGTGATTTTCGCGTCTGACGTAGATGACGTCGAACGCTGTGCTTTTATTTATAAAAGACCAGTGCGGGGAAATACCTCAGGGTTTGTACTCCAAGTCAGACTGAGTTCCAAACGATAAAACTTAACGAAAGTTGAAAAATGTTAGAAAAAGCTGTTAAGCAAGAGATTATTGGCAAGTTCAAACGTTCAGAATCAGACAGCGGAAGCTGCGAAGTCCAAATCGCCCTGTTGAGCGAACGAATCAACACCTTAACCGAACACATGCGTTCCCATAAGCGAGATTATTCAACTCGCCGCGGCTTGTTAGCGATGGTTAGCCGCCGTCGTCGTTTGTTGGACTACCTGAAGAAGACCGAACCGCAACGATATATCGATATTATTCAGGCGTTAAATATCCGTAAATAAAACAATAAACAAAAGTCTACCTGTTTTAGGTAGACTTTTGTCGTATAATAAACAGATTCTTTTTTGGGCTTGTTCGGTTTGATGTAATTAAACTGCTTCAACTTGAGTTTTTCCGTTTTATATTTTCATAAACCAGTCGTTTCATTTCGCCCTAATCGGTAAAACAAAGATTTAGCTCAACTTATTGGGCGAAATCAAAACGACGTCAAGAGAAAAATTCAAGTAGTCATAGTATAAACCCTCAAAGTTTCGTTTCTCAATGGCATATATAAAAATCATGTTCTTGTAAATTCTGTTGTGAAATTAAGGAATCTGAGAAAAAGTCAGTAATTATTTAGATTGTTAGGTAAGTTTGTTTAGAAAAGAAGAAAGATTTTGCAGGCATATTTGTAATGAAGCAAAGAGTAGAGAAACAAATCGGCAAAACTACGTTTTGGTATGAAACCGGCGAATTAGCCAAGCAAGCGGCAGGCAGCTGTCTGTGCGGATACGGAGAATCGTCCGTAATTGCAACGGTTACCATTGCTCAACCGCGGGAAGGTCAAGATTTCTTCCCGCTGACATGTGATTATCGGGAACGCTCGGCAGCAGCGGGCAAATTCCCCGGCGGATTCCTCAAGCGTGAGGGCAAACCCAGCTTGAAGGAAACCCTAACCGCGCGATTGATGGACCGTCCTATTCGTCCTCTGTTCCCGGCAGGGTACTGCAACGAAATTCAAATTCAGTCCTTTGCCCTGTCGTCTGACCGTCAGCATGATACAGACGTACTTGCTATGAACGGGTCTTCTATGGCTTTATGCCTGTCCCCCGCTCCGTTTTTAGGACCGATCAGTGCGGTTCGTTTGGGTCGAGTTAACGGCGAGCTGATTCCCTTCCCCTCTCAAGAGGAATTGGAAGAAAGCGATTTAGACTTGGTTATTTCCGGCTCCAACGATTCCATCGTTATGATCGAAGGTTTCGCTCGGGAAATGCCGGAGGCTGAAATGCTCGAATGCGTGCTTACAGCGCATAAATACATCAAAGAACTCAACGCCTTACAGCAGGAAATGTTAGACCTGGTTAAACCGGTCAAGGCGGAGTTTACCCCCATTGAAGATTGTACATCCGTTTACGAAACCATCAAGTCCAAATATTACGATAAGATGGCGGTTGTTAAACGAACGGAAGGCAAGCTCAATCGCGCTGAAGCGGTTGAGGCGTTAAAAGAGGAAATTAAAACCGATTTAATTCCCGATCCAGAAGCCGAAGGAGCGATTTCCGAGTTGGTATTCAATCTGGCTTGGGAAAAGTTCGAACAGCGTGTTGTTCGCGATTTCGTTTTGTCGGGCAATCGTATAGACGGTCGAGGATTAAAGGATATTCGTCCTTTGGAATGCCAGGTTGGAGTTCTGCCCCGCGTTCACGGTTCAGCTATCTTCCAGCGAGGTGAAACGCAGGCGTTAATCACCGTAACCTTGGGTACGGCTCGAGATGATCAGCGGGTAGACGGTCTGTTTGACGAATACTCTAAAAAGTTCATGTTAGACTACAACTTCCCGCCTTTTGCGGTGGGTGAATGCAAGCCTTTGCGCGGTCCTGGCAGACGAGAATACGGACACGGAGCTTTGGCTGAACGGTCAATTCGCCCGGTAGTTCCGGATAACGAAGCGTTCCCGTACACCATCCGTGTAATTTCCGATATTATGGAAAGCAACGGTTCCAGTTCCATGGCCTCTGTTTGCGGCGCGACGTTAGGTCTGATGGACGCTGGAGTTCCGATTACCAACCCTGTTGCGGGTATTTCCATCGGTTTGGTTAAGGAATCCAACGAAAATTGGGTTGTCATGACCGATATTGTCGGCGACGAAGACCATTTCTGCGATATGGACTTCAAAATCGCGGGAACTCAAAACGGTATTACCGGTATTCAATTGGATTTGAAAATCGACGGTATTACACCTGATATGATTGAAGCGACTTTAGCTCAGGCCCGTCAGGCGCGAATCCAGATTTTACGCACGATGCTTCGTTCGATTCATCGTCCGCGTAAAGAGATTTCCAAGTGGGCGCCTCGTTTGCTGAAAACCAATATCGATCCGTCCAAGATCGGTTTGTTGATTGGACCTGGCGGAAAAACAATTCGCGGGATTCAGGAACTTACCGGAGCGTCGATTGATATTGAGGAAGACGGCGCAGTAACAATCGCTTCCGATAGCATGGAAGCCGCCGAAGCCGCCATGGCGCAGGTTGAGGCTTTAACGGCCAAGATTGAAGTCGGACGGGTTTACAACGGTAAAGTTATCAGCATTAAAGACTTCGGTGCCTTTGTAGAAATCGTGCCCGGTCGCGACGGTTTAGTACACGTTTCCGAACTTTCAGACGGCTACGTTAATACCGTTTCCGACGTTTGCAAAATCGGTCAAATGATGAAAGTCAAAGTTATCGGTGTTGACGATCACGATAGAATCAAGCTCAGCCACAAGGCTGTTATGATGGACGAACGTCGAGCGGAAAATCCCGCCGATTCCGATACGGATTCAGAACCCGATTTTAGCGACGATAGTCAAGAATAATTAACTTTGTTAATTTCGTAAACAATAAAACCCTTGGATAGATCAATATCCAAGGGTTTTTTGTTAAATACGGTGCCGTATAACGGCGGATAAAGACGCACCGAGCCGGGGTTATCTATTGGACTACCGTCCGTTGACGGAAAGTTGATTAGTGTTATTATAGGCGACAAATATGCCGCCTAACAGGACGATGGAACGATGCGTTCCCGAGCCAGGGAGCAAGTCATATCTAAACCCCGGTGTCTGACAATTCCCTATTAAAACGCCCAATTTCCGTTGGAAAAGATTTCTACCTGCGTATTATCGGCTGTCGTTCCGATTATTTTCAAGTCGGCAGAGCCAATCATAAAATCGACGTGAATTAACGAATCGTTGATTCCCTGCGCGTGAATTTCCTCGGGCGTCATAGATTCAAAGCCGCGTAAACAGTTGGCAAACCCCAGTCCCAACGCTAAATGACAGCTAGCGTTTTCGTCAAAAAGCGTATTGTAAAACAGCAAGCCGGAATTATTGATGGGGGAATCAAACGGAACCAGAGCGACTTCGCCCAGTCGGGAAGCACCTTCGTCCATGGTTACCATCTGACGCAAGAGCGATTCGTTCTTTTTTGCTCCGACCTGAACAACTTTACCCGATTCAAAGCGAACCCAAAAATCTTCGATTAAACTTCCCTGCCAGGAAAGGGGTTTAGTTGCGTATACTATCCCTTCCGCCTGACCCGAACGGGGCGAGGTGAATATTTCTTCCGACGGAATATTGGGATTAAAATCGATACCGGAAAG
>CAYZMZ010000047.1:1639-8310 GCA_964479655.1 uncultured Planctomycetaceae bacterium | reverse complement strand
CTTTTCCTCCGGCGAAAATCCCGTTTTCCAGCAGTCCGACAGTAAAATTCGTTCCGTTTGAGGAACTGTAATGAAGCGACTTTAACTGTAAGTCGTTTAAATAATTGAATCGATGAATTAGATCGAAATTATGCTTATCCCAGTTTTCAATCGGATTTCCATCCGCCGCCCGAGAGGTAGACAGAATTGCACTCCATAGATTTTCCATTGCTTGGGAATCGGATTGACCGGGAAACATTTTACGCGCCCATTTAACGCCCGCTACCGCCGCGATGCACCATTGATAGCGATTGTCCATTCTATCGCGATAGGGTTTTATTGCGGATCGGGTTGCTTGATGCGCTTTGGTGTTCTTGTCCTGGTCGATTCCGGTTAATCCGTCCGGGTCTTCCGATTCCAGATACAGTTTAGCGGGGAGCGTATCCAACTGCCATTTCCAACGTTCCAGCTCCCAGGATTCCAAACGCGATTGACTTTCCAGAGTTTGGTGATTGCAGTCCAGCTTGCTGACCGGCTGATGAGTCCAGTCTACAAAGACTTTGTCGGCTCCGGCTTGATAACATTGTTCGACGCAGCAGGTTACGAAATCGGGCTGATCCAATTCCGCAGTAATAATTACGTTCTGACCGGGTTGTACGTTTAACCCCTTTACGACCAGTAATTGAGCGTATTTTTGTAACGTATCTGTATTCATAATATTGGAAAAATTGAAAGGTATTTGAGTTCTGAAAGTAAAAGCGGGACAGTCGTCCTGCCTTTTACCGAGTATAGTATAATAATCCAGTATATCACAATAATAATATGAATCAAGACCGATTTCAAAAAAGGGGATTATTTCAAAAAAGGACGGGCGATTTATTCTATTTTGTCATACATGCGGCGATTTCTCAAATAGACTCTTCCGGGGCAAAATTTGATTATAGTCCGTTTTTTCCCGCTTTTTTTGTGTCGAAGATACTGGTTCCACTTGAAATTTTCCCAGCTTCTATGATTATAAAACAGCCGTTTCATTTTGCCCCCATCGATCAAACAAAGGCTTGTTTGATTCTGTAGGCGAAATCAAAACGGTGTCGATAGAAAAAAATCAACTAGTCATACTGTAATCTCTTGCATAAATAATAAAAAAGGTGTATAATGACATCCGGGTCATTTTATATATACATTATTTTCTTAACGGAGAATAACATGAAAAAACACGCGCTTTTAATCGGAGTAAACGAATACGATAACCTGATGGACTTGCGTTTTGCTTGTCAGGACGCAAGCGAAACCGCCGCAGCGTTGCGGGAGAACTACGGTTTTGAACATCAGGAAATAACCTTGATGACCGACAGCAGCGAACGTTATATGCGTCCTTCTTCCTCGGGAGGAATAGAATCGCATTTTGAAGAAATAATCGAATCAAACCCGAATTTAGACTTGCTTATATTTGGATTTTGGGGGCACGGCGTTTTTCTGGAACAGCAACTGTATTTATGTCCAACCAGTGCCAGCCGAAATCGGATACAGCAGGAAGCTCTGTCCATGGATCGGGTAAAGAAACTTATCGCGCAAACCGGGGCGAAAAACGTTTTTATTATTCTGGATTGTTGCCAAAAACGTGTTGGCAGGGGCGATTGTCAAGACGCGCTTATGACGGAATCCAATCAGCTGTCTTTAGCCGGTGCGGCTCGCGATATTGGTTTGGCGATTAAGCAGCAAAGTGAATCCGAAACTAAAGACGGTTTCGAGCCGAATATTGCGATTCTCAATTCCTGTAAAGAGGGACAATGCGCTTACGAGTGGAACGAACGTCGTCATGGTATATTTACCGCTCATCTTTTAGACGCCTTTAATCGACGTTTGGATACGGTCAGCAGTATTGTAGATCATATCGGTAATCAGGTTTCGGAAACGGCGAGAAAGCTGGGCTTTGCGTCTCAACGACCGTTTTGTCAGATGGACGGGACGGTTTCTCTTCCGGCTGATATGAGCAAAGCGAGTCAATTTGGAGATGTTTTTATTTGCTATCGGCATAAAAATATCGATTTAACAGTAGACTTGGAAACGGAATTGCAACGGCGGGGAATTTCGTACTTTATCGATAAATTCGGCGTCTTACCGGGTGATGAATATAGTCGAATTATTACCCGTGCGCTGGGACGAGCCAAGGTGCTGCTCTTTTTATGGACCCCCGATGCGGAAGATTCATCGGATATGCCGCGAGAAATCGGATTGGCGCAGGAATATAATCTCAAGATATTTCCGTATATGATCGGTCCGTTTAATAGCCGTCAGAGTAAATACGCCTATTCGTTGGCTGGATTAAGTCGTTTTGTGGTAGATCGGCAAACGCCGGAAACGATAAACTCGGTGGTAGATTCGCTGGAAAATTTACTTAATGGCAAGCCGGCTATGCAATCTCCAAACGTGCCGCCGGAATCGTTAAAAAACGCCTCGCAGCAAACAACGGGGGGAAATACAGATACGATAAAGCAAACAACGCCGCGTATGAAGCAGAATCCGCAGGAGGAAACGCAGCGACAAGAGCGAATCAAACTGCGTAAGCCGGGGACGCGCCTTGTTAAGAGAATAAAGGGCGTCGAATTTGCTTTTCGGTGGTGTCCGGCGGGTACCTTTATGATGGGTTCACCGGAATCGGAACAGGGGCGTTATAAAGATGAAACGCAGCATAAAGTTACGCTTACCAACGGTTTCTGGATAATGGAAACGGAAGTAACTCAGATTCAATGGCAGTCGGTTCAGGGCGACAATCCAAGTCATTTTCGAGGAGATAGTTTTCCGGTGGAATGTGTCAGTTGGGATAATTGCCAAGATTTTTGCAGAAAATGTGCGTTATTAGGCTTGCCGTTACAATTGCCTACGGAGGCGCAGTGGGAATACGCGTGTCGAGCGGGCAGTCAGAAACCCTTTTTTGATGGGGAGCGAATCAGTGGAACTAAGGCGAATTGTGATGGTACTTCTTTCGAGGGTACAAATGCCAAAGAACCGTACTTGGGACAGGCTACTGTTGTAAGAAGTTACAAGCCGAACGCGTGGAATATATACGATATGTACGGGAATGTATGGGAATGGTGTGCAGATTGGTATGGTGATTATCCTTTCAGTAAAGTAATCGACCCGGTTGGTCCGTTTAATGGTTCTTCCCGAGTTCATCGCGGGGGAAGCTGGAGCGGCTTTGCTGAGCATTGTCGTTCTGCCTGCCGAGGCAGCAGCGTATCAAGCCGCCGTGATTTTAGCCTTGGATTTCGTTGTATTCTTACACAGATCGATGCTGATTTGTAGTAGGAAATCCTGTCTGCGGAATAATTTAGGATACCGCAAACCCGTAATGAAGGTGCTTGCACTGTAATTAGGATTATCAGAGTAGCGTCTGGTATTCAAAATCGGCGTTATTTGAGACGATTTTACTGGAAGGCGCGAAGACACGAAGCCGCACGAAGAATAATTATAGGGGTTGATTTTGAATACAGCATTGAACGGAAGTATATGCGGAGGTAAGGCGTCCTCGTCCGCTATAGTATAATATAGAATTTTGCAGATGGGGTCGGTTTTGTTTAGTTCCCTGCCCGCCGCCAGGCGGCGCGGGCAGATAATTACAGTAGAGATACATTCCGCCCCGGACTAAAGTCCGGGGTTATGGAGAAGACTTTTTCCTCCATAACCCGCCACTTCAGTGGCGGGAACAGAGATACACCCCCTGACTATCTCGCGAATTTTTCCCGTGCGCAGCGGAAGAGGGGGTTCGCGGCGTGCTACCTCTCGTCGCTCCCCCCGGGAGCTGTTCGGCTCGAAGTTTTATCGTTCTATCAAACGGAAACTCCTAAAGGAGTAAAGACATCTATCCCAAGCGATATTCTAAATCGGCAATATTACCCCGCCAACCAATTTTTCGGTAACCGGCGGTAGCCGAATTGCCCTCCCCGGCTCGGGGCTTCGTGTCTTCGCGCCTTCCCGTAAAATTCTTCCCTTTACCCCGCCAACCAAATTTTCGGCAACCGGCGGTAGCCGAACAGGGAACCCCGCTTCGGCGTTCAACCGCTACGCAGTTGGGAGGAGGGGATTATCGATTTTTCCGCAAAATATTATTTCAATGCGACAATCAATACTCGTTCCAGGCTTTAATTTGAATCTGTTCGCCTTTACTAAGTCGGCTGACCGCTTGAAGAAATGCGTTTGCCAAGCGAACGTTGGTTAGCAGCGGAACGTTGTAATCAATCGCCGAACGACGAATATCGTAATCGTTATTTAATTCGGTGGTAGACAGGTTTTTGGGAATATTGATTACCATGTCAACCTCGGAATTGCGAATTAAATCCAGCGCGTTTAAGAGCATCGAAGAACTCGAATCGGGCGTTGAGGTGTTCGTAGTTTCAGGCATATCCATTTTTTCATCTGGCCATCCGACGGCAATCGCGTTTACGTTATGCTCAAGCAAGTAAGCGGCTGTTCCGCGCGTTGCGTAAAGGGTAAATCCGTCCGCGATTAACATTCGACAGGTGGGTAGCAATTCCGCTTTCGCCTTGGAAGGACCGGAAGAAAGCAGGACTTTTTTCCGGGTCGGAATTTTGTATCCGGTAGACAGCATGGATTTAAGAATCGCTTCATAAAAATCCTCGCCGATACAGCCGACTTCGCCCGTCGACGCCATTTCAACCCCTAAAATCGGGTCGGCTTTCGCCAGCCGGGAAAAACTGAATTGAGAGGCTTTAATTCCTACGTAATCCAGATCGAAGGCGTTTCGATTCGGCTTTTCAACCGGAAGTCCCAAAATAATTTTTGTTGCCAGTTCGATTAAATCAATGCGCAGCACCTTGGATACAAACGGGAACGATCGGCTAGCCCGGAGGTTGCATTCGATCACCTTAATATCGTTGTCTCGCGCTAATAATTGCATATTAAACGGACCGGAAATATCCAACGCCTGAGCGATTTTTCGCGCGATTTTTTTGATTCGCCGGATTGTTTCGACGTACAGTTTTTGAGGAGGAAAAACAATCGTCGCATCACCGGAATGAACGCCCGCAAATTCGACGTGCTCGGAAATCGCGTAGGCAATCAACTCGCCCCGATTCGCCACCGCGTCAAATTCTATCTCCTTGGCATCGACTATAAATTCCGAAACGACAACCGGGTGTTTTTGCGAAACGTTGGCCGCCAAAGTCAGAAAATGCTCTAATTCAGAGCGGTTGGAAACTACGTTCATCGCAGCTCCCGACAGAACGTAGCTGGGACGAACCATCAACGGGAATCCAACTTCGTCGGCGAAATCGTAAATTTCTTCCATCGACGTCATTTCCCGCCATCGAGGTTGATCAACCTTTAATCTATCGCATAAAGCGGAGAATAAATGCCGATCTTCCGCGCTGTCTATTGATTCAGGGGTCGTTCCTAAAATCGGAATTCTCAAGGCGTGAAGCCGCATGGCGAGATTATTGGGAATCTGTCCACCGGTAGACACAACAATCCCTTTCGGATTTTCCAGCTCCGTTATATCCAGCACCGCTTCCAAAGACAGTTCATCGAAGTACAATCGGTCGCACATATCGTAGTCCGTAGATACGGTTTCGGGATTGCAGTTGATCATAATTCCGCGAAAACCCTCTTTGCGAATCGTTTTCATCGCTCCGACACAGCACCAGTCGAACTCGACAGAAGAACCGATTCGATAGGCGCCCGATCCTAAAACGATAACCGAACGATGATCGTTGGAAAACTCAATATCGTGCTCCGTTGCGTGATAAGTCAAATACAAATAATTGGTTTTAGCCGGAAATTCCGCCGCTAAAGTATCAATCTGCTTAACAAACGGATGAATACCGCGTTTAAGCCGCTCCCGGCGGGCTTCCAGCATCGCCTTTTCCGGGTCTTCCAAACTATGCGTCACCAAACGTCCGATTTGGAAATCGGAAAATCCCTTTTTCTTGGCTTTGATGAATAATTCGTTGGGAACCTCCTCCAGCTTACTATATTCTTCCAGCTGTCGATGAGTTTGATAAATCGTTTTCAACTTTTCCAAAAACCAGTTATCGATTTTGGTTAAATTATGAATCTGCTCGACGGAATAGCCTTCATGAAACGCCTTGGCAACGGCAAAGATTCTGCTATCCGTTGGATTTTTCAGTGCGTCTTCTATGTTATCGAATCGTAATTCGTGATTGGCGACGAAGCCGTGCATGCCCTGTCCAATCATACGGAGACCTTTTTGAATCGCTTCTTCAAACGACCGACCGATAGCCATAACCTCGCCGACCGATTTCATCGAAGAACCGATTTGCTTGGACACCCCTTTGAATTTGGACAAATCCCAACGGGGAATTTTTACAACGCAGTAATCCAAAGCCGGCTCGAAAAACGCGCAGGTGGACTGAGTTACACTGTTCTTTAATTCGTACAAACCGTATCCCAACGCTAATTTAGCGGCTACAAAAGCTAGCGGATAGCCAGTCGCTTTGCTAGCCAAGGCCGAAGAACGCGATAATCGCGCGTTGACCTCAATTACCCGGTAGTCTTCCGAGTTCGGGTCTAAAGCATACTGAACGTTACATTCGCCGATAATTCCTACATGGCGAACGATTTTAATTGCCAGCTGTCGTAATTTGTGATATTCGGTATCGGTAAGCGTTTGAGAGGGAGCAACGACGATAGATTCTCCGGTATGAATCCCCAAC
>CAYZMZ010000047.1:0-1629 GCA_964479655.1 uncultured Planctomycetaceae bacterium | reverse complement strand
TGAGGAACGAAGCATCTGATATTCTTTGTCGCTTAATGTTTGCGATGGTGCCACAACAATACTATCTCCAGTATGCACACCCACTGGATCGAAATTTTCCATATTACAAACGGTAATACAGTTGTCATGCCGATCTCGAACGACTTCATACTCCACTTCTTTCCAGCCGCGCAAGGATTTTTCAACCAGAATTTGATTGGAAAACGCAAAGGCGTTAGCCGCATGCTCGCGCAGTTCCTGTTCGTTATCGCAAAACGCGCTGCCTTGCCCGCCGAGAGTATAGGCCGCTCGAATAATTACCGGGTATTGAACCGATTCCGCCGCCTTAACGGCGTCTTCTACCGTTTCAACGGCATGAGAACGAATCGTTTTAACCTGAATTTGCTCCAGCTTTTTAACGAATAAATCCCGATCTTCGGTATCGATAATCGCCTGAACGGGAGTTCCCAGAACGCGAACTCCGTATTTATCCAGCGTTCCGTCTTTATAAAGAGCAACTCCGCAATTCAAGGCGGTTTGCCCGCCAAAGGAAAGCAAAATTCCGTCTGGACGTTCTTTTTGGATTACCTGCTCTACAAATTGAGGAGTAACAGGCAAAAAATAAACCGTATCAGCCACGCCTTGCGATGTCTGTACGGTTGCGATATTGGGATTGATTAGAATAGTATGAATACCCTCTTCCCGAAGGGCTTTCAGGGCTTGCGAGCCGGAATAGTCAAATTCTCCTGCCTCGCCGATTTTTAACGCCCCAGAGCCAAGCAGCAAGACTTTTTTTATGCCGTTTGATATTGCCATCGGATTGCCCGATACAGAAAATTTACCATTTGGTGCGTTCATGATGTGTGTTGTGATGTTATATTATTGTTGTTTAGTGCGGGGATATTTTATACTCTTACACGCGATTTTCCCATTCACAAAAACGCGATTGGAATCGGTCCGTACAAAATTGGATAGATTATACAACAATCTGCCGATTGTACAAGGAGAGAGAGAAAAAAATTTTTTTATTTCAGAAAATCACCTCGCACGGCACGTACATTCAACCATATAGCAGTATAACGGTTGAATGATTGCAGACGAAAACAAAAATCACAGAACGTAATATTATGTACATGCTATATTATAGGCAAAACATCCGAACAACGGCTGTCGCAGACGAGAAACGCAGACGCAACACGCGATTTTCAGGGCTTCACGTCTCGAATGCGGGCTTGTCCAAACGGATTGACTGTTAGGAGAACCTGTCTTTTAGCGGAGTTGAAAGTATGATGTCTGTTGGAATCCGTTAAATAAAATCGTTCTATTCCGTACTGAATAAATCCAGCTTTATTGTATACCCCTGTTAAATAGACCCCGCTTGTCGGTCGGGTTAGGGTTAAATATTTCAACTGGTATACAGGAGCGGAAAACATAGACTTTATGTCGGCGTTGGTTTTAGGTTCCAAAACAGCGTATATATTTTTACCGGTTATATCTTTCCGATTTTTGCTCTTGAATTTATCCTTGTCAGCGGGAAAAATATTATTGCGTTTAACGGTCGCTTGATTGTCCGACTTATTTACTAATTCCGGATGTGACGTGCCCGCCAAATTTCGGACAGTTGAAAATTCCTGAATCAACGGCGATTCA
>CAYZMZ010000046.1:0-12797 GCA_964479655.1 uncultured Planctomycetaceae bacterium | reverse complement strand
CAATTCCCTGGCGAATTACTTTTGAAGATCGCGGACTCAATGACGAGTTACCCGTCGACTTTGATTCGTGGCAGGGAGATGGAATTTTAAGTCGTTCCATAAATAAGGAAATGTACAATACTCTTCGGAATAAGCAGGTTCCGATAGTCGAACTGCTCGGCGATGGAGTAAATTTATTTCCCGATGTCTGTGTTGACGAACGCATTTCAGCCAATATGGCATTTGAACATTTACGCGGGCGAGGTATTCGCAACATCGCCTTTTACGCCTACGGTCAATCTTGGTGGACTTGCTGTCGTCGGGATAGTTTTGTTGGATTATCTAAAAAAGCGGGGTTGGAATGTTACGTAAGTCCCGATTGTCAAGGGGATAACGTTTCTACCGATTGCTATCCGCGTTGGGAAGAACGGTATCAAAAGTCGCTTTTTGAATGGCTTCAAACGCTGCCTCAACCTGTTGGAATCTGGACCGCCTCCGATTTTCAGGCAGTAAAAGTTTTGCAAGCGTGTCAGGAATTAGATATTCGTGTTCCTGAGCAAATTGCGGTTTTAGGGGTTTCAAACGATTCCTTGATGTGTAATTTGCAATATCCGCCCTTATCCAGCTTGGATATAAACGGGGAACAGATTGGTTTCGACGCCGCCGAATTGCTGGAATCCAAAATTCAGCATTTTGAAAAAACGCACCGTTTGCCCAAACCGTTGGTCAACAAAAAAAATTACAAACCCGTTTTGGTATCGCCTATTGGAGTGGTTACCCGTCAATCAACCGATATCGTTTCCATAAATAACGCGGATTGTTCAGAGGCTCTTTCGTACATTCGTGAACATTATTACAAAGATATTTCTGCCGAAGAAGTGGCACAGCATGTTTCGCTTTCCCGTAGCACCTTGGACAGATTATTCCGTAAATTATTGGGGCGGTCAGTCGAAAAGGAAATTTATCGTTTACGTATGGATTTAGCCGAAAAACTGTTACGAGAAACGGACATGCCCGTTAATTCGGTTGCCCGAAGAACGGGTTTTGATCGGGTAGAGTACTTTGTACGCGCATTCAAAAAGTTCTTTGGTGCGCCGCCTCAAAAATACCGAAACCGCAGTAAAATTCGATAAGATTTACAATTGCAAATCGGGAGCTACGGTTTTCTGTTTGGCAGAATCACCGCGCTCCCCATCGCACAGGAGTTCTTTTCCGTGTGTTTTACGCACGGCTATGAACATTCAACCGCTACGCGGTTAGGGTCTGGCGGTATTCTAAATCAACCCTCATAATTCTTTTTCGTGCCTTCCCGCCATCCCATAAAATACGTTGAATATTGTCTATCTGTTTTTTGGCAACCGGCGGTAGCCGAACCGCCTCCCCGGCTCGGGGCTTCGCGCCTTCCCATAAAATTCTTCCCTTTACCATGCCAACCAACTTTTTGGCAACCGGCGGTAGCCGAACCGCCTTCCCGGCTCGGGGCTTCCCATAAAAATAATCCGATTGTACTGCATTATACGTATCTATACCGCCGTATTTACCGGGGAAAGAGCTTTTTCAGCGGATTCGTATGGTGAATCGGTTATTTCTGTCAGGATGACGGCGGAATATTTTCTGCGTTTGCATCTGAAAGGCATTTTCCCAATGGCGAACAACGCTCGGTTGTCGTTCTCCTGTCGGCCAAACAAGCGCAATAACATCAAAACGGAATTTATTTAATTTTAGTCCGAGTTGATTTAACTTCCAAAAACTTTCGGCTGCAACAGAAATACGCCGCTGTTTTTCCGCATTTACATTTCTCTCTGGCGGTTGAATATCCTCACTAACGCGGGTTTTAACTTCAACAAATATCAGCGAATCCCCTTTCTGAGCCACAATATCCAATTCATACTGACCGTTTTTCCAATTCCGTTGAATAATTTTATACCCTTTGGATTGCAAATACAAAGCGGCATACTGCTCTCCCCTTCTGCCTAAAGAGATTTCGTCTGAAAAAACAGAAACAAGCAGTATCTTTTGGTAATATTGACTTCGCCAATAATCAACGACAGAACTCCACCACTGAAAAAAAGTCTTCATTAAACTCCGCTGCCGCCGTACTTGTTAAATTCCCCCACTTTTTCCGAATATTCATTAACAAATTTCGTGTATTCCGGACGCCAAACAACTCGCACATCTCCGGTAGCTCCGTTACGCTGTTTAGCAATAATAATTTCGGCTCTCCCCACCACGTCGGGCTGTTTTTCTCGTTCTTCAGGAGAGAGATAATATTCTTCACGGTGAACGAACATTACAACGTCGGCATCCTGCTCAATAGCTCCCGATTCCCGTAAATGACTCATTCGAGGCCGGTTATCTTTGGTTTGTTCAGCCTGTCGGTTTAGCTGAGATAAACAGATAACCGGAACGGACAGCTCTCTTGCCATTCCTTTTAATCGACGCGCAATTTTAGACACCTGTTCCTGACGCGGGTCAGCCGCATTATCCGGCTGAATCAGCTGCAGGTAGTCGATAATAATCAAATCCAGCCGCCCCGCTCTTTTTAATCGTCTGCCCAAAGCCGCAATTTCGGTAACCGTCCTGACAGGCGAATCGTCAATAACCAGATTGGATTCGCTGAGCTTACTAACGGTTTGGAGCAAAATGGTTTTATCTTCTTCGCCCAAGGTTCCCGTTCTGAATTTATTACTGTCTATTTCACCACGTGAACTGATTAAACGTTTTGCCAGTTCGATTTGATTCATTTCCAAGCTGACAAACAAAACGCCTTTGCGTTCTTCAACAGCGGCATAGTCGGCAATATTCGCCGCCAAAGCGGTTTTTCCCATACTAGGACGAGCCGCTAAAATCACCAATTCGCCTTCATGAAGTCCCCCCGTCTTTTTATCATAATCCACCAACCCCGTTTGGATTCCAGGCATTCCGCCTTTAACCATCGTTTCGTTAATTTGATCCAGCGTTTGCTGGAGTACCTGAACGAAATCCAGTTTATCGGAAACGGAATCGTTGCCTTTGAGAGAAAAAATGCGCTCTTCCGCCTGATTGATCAGGTCTTTGGCATCTACGTTGGAATGATAGGCATCTTGCAATATTTCCGAGGCGGTTTGAATCAGCGAGCGCAACACCGATTTTTCGCGAACTACCTCCGCATACGATTTCGCATGAACCGCATAGGCGACCGAATGCAAAATCTCGATTATATACGCTTCTCCGCCTATTTTATCCAGCAAATTATTTCTTCGCAGTTCTTCTACCAGCAAGGGAACGTCTACCTGATGACCGGAATTGTACATCTGTATAATTCTATCGTATAAAATCTGATGCGATTCCAGGTAAAAATCGCTGCTGTGAACTATCGACACAATATCGTCGGCTACCCGGGGATCGATCATAATACTTCCCAGAAGATTCCGTTCCATTTCTATATTATGAGGCGGAGTTACGCCGAAAAGATCGGTATTTATCTGTTCTAAATTCGTTTCTTTTTTTGTGGTACTGCGAGCCATATCGCACGATTCCTTTCATTTATCTTATTATGGTCAATAAAACTCATCTAAACTGGTTCCACTTGACTTTTTCCGGTTTATATAACAGTTCTCAATCGTTTCATTTCCGCCCCAACCGATAAAACAAAGGGTTGTTTGATTCTGGCGGCGAAATCAAAACGCGGTCAAGAAGGAAAATCACGTAGTCATCGTATAATTATTTTAGCTTTTTATCTTTCGGATAAGATACCATTGTACGCCGGAACCCAAAAATTACAAGAGGCATAAATATACAGATTCCGTTTGAGTTTTATTACCGAAAAACTTGACTTTTTCTATCCTCCGTACAGACAGGTAGTTCGGACAATCTCGGACGTTTACCGATATACCGATTCCGCTTGAATTTTTCCGGCTTATATATCCATACTTCAGCTGTTTTAATTTCTTATGAGGAAATAAACCTTGTCTGACGTGCTATAATCTACCGCTTGCGTTTATTGAAAACGGAAAAGTATAAGCCGGAAATCGTAATTTTACAGATTTTACTTGAATTTTCCCCGTTTATATTACCTCAAACCCGACGAATTATTTCCGCCCTGATCGGTAAATCACGAATTTAGTTCCAATCAGACAGAGGCGAAATCAAATCGACATAGAGGGAAAAATCACGTAATCATAGTAAAAAGAACAAATATTCACTTATAAAAACAAGGAGAAAAAAAGATATGTGTGTTTTAGTATCTCGTGAAGCCCCGAATTTTACCGCCGGAGCGGTTTTCCCCGACGGCTCGCTGGGAAACGTATCGCTGTCGGACTACCGCGGTCAGAAAGTCATATTATTTTTCTATCCGATGGATTTTACGTTTGTTTGTCCAACCGAATTGATCGCCTTTTCAGACGCCTATTCGCAATTTCAGTCCGCTCAAACGGCTTTGTTAGGCTGTTCGGTCGATAGTCAGTATTCGCATTATGCGTGGCTAAATACACCGCGAAAACAAGGCGGATTGGGGGGATTAAAATATCCCCTGATTTCGGATTTCGATAAAAAGATCAGTGCAGATTACGGCGTTTTGCTGCCGGCTGGAATGGCGTTGCGCGGATTGTTCTTAATCGATCAGCAAGGTATCGTTCGACATCAACTTGTCAACGATTTACCCCTTGGACGCAGCGTTGACGAGGCGTTAAGAATAGTTCAAGCTCTGGATTTTTTCCAAAAGAACGGAGAAGTGTGTCCCGCCAACTGGCATTCGGGCGATTCGGGAATTAAGCCCGATATTAAAGATTCCCAAGAATACTTTCAGTCCCACGACTAATAATTAGTAGCAGGACTGATGTATATTTATTTTCACGTATCTTTATTTTTAGGGACAGACGCGAAAAACAGCGCGAAAAAACTATTGTTGATTGATTCAACTGACTTTTTTGTAATCTTCCATCCGTAAAACAGACGGCATGGGCGCGTAACGGCGCATTTGCTGCTGATTTACCATGATTGATTCCATAATCCGCTCTGCGACGGCTACCGCGTCTCGCCCCGCCTTGCCTGAAACCAGCGGGGAACGTCCGGTACGTATAGCGCGAACGAAATCCCGATCTTCCAATTCCAGCGCATCGACGGCCGCAAAATTCCGCTTAGTTTGCGGAAGCATTTGCTCCATTAAATGCTCTTTATAATATTCCAAATCGTCGCCTGAAAGCAAATTCACATCGAAATCACCGCATAAAATCTGCTCGTCCGGGTGCACGCAATCCATACTCCGCATCGCAAAGTCAATTTCCGTATAGCTGTCTTCAGACCAAACAGTCATTTTTCTAACGGGAGTTCGACTAACACGGGACGCCTTCAGATCGGCAACGCAGCCATTTTCAAACTGAAGCCGCGCTTGAACAATATCTTCGTGTCCGCTGACCAACGTTCGACCAATCGCATCGACCCGACTAACCGGACTGTTGACCAAAGCCAACGTCAAATCAATATCGTGAATCAACAAATCGAGCGTTACCCCGACATCAATAGAACGAAACGTGAATCCGCTTGACCTTTCAGACTGAATATAACGAGGCTGCTGAATATGTTTTCGCGCCTCGGTAAAAGCCGGGTTAAATCGTTCTACATGACCCACCTGAAAAACACTTCTCGACCGATAGGCTTCCCGAAGCATGTCGTCTGCTTGAACAGCCGAAATCGCAACCGGCTTTTCCATCAAAACATTTATACCTCGAGCAAGCAGTTTGGTACCGATATTATGATGAAGCGGCGTCGGAGCAGCCACGATGGCGGCATCGATATTATCCAAAACGCCATCATACAAATCAGCAAAACCACGACATTGCAAACTTGTACAGGCTTGAACGCGCTGTCGTTCGGAAGGATCAATTAAACCAATAAATTCCAGATTCAATTCATCCTGTAATTTTCGGATTTTCTGTCCGTGAAAAGTACCTAATCGTCCAGCTCCAATAACAACGATGCGCAGGGGTGAGGTCATGATAATATCTTGTCCTTAAAATATTTGATTCTTTTGTTTGATTAGTTCATTAAGCATAAGGTAATTGTGCGAATGTCCGCTTCCGCAGGCTCTGAATTTTCCAATCCAATCTATCCCGTCCAGAAACAGATCGCCGACAAAATCCAGTATCTTGTGCCGTGCACACTCGTCTTCAAAACGAAGTGTATTTTTAATCACGCCATCAAGCGAAAACACCAAGCAGTTATCAGGAGTAACTCGTTTACATAATCCTGCCGCCTGAAGGGTAACCGCTTCCTGTTGCGTGGCAAACGTTCTGGCAGGCATAATCTGCTCTCTCAACGCCTCCGAAAACAACGGGGCGGAATATTCCTGATGTCCGATTGAAGGCCATTGCGGATAGTCCAATTCATAAGAAATGGTTGCTACCAGCACCTCCGGCTCTGGCGGAACGACCTCCAACCAGAATTTATCGTCTCCAACGCGAATCGGCGTTTTGATTCGCCATTGAGTTCGCGGAGAATTTTGTTCTACTACGCCCGCTTGACTGATCGCTTTAACGTAAGATTCTGCCGAGCCGTCCAGAGCGGGAAGTTCTTCTGCACTTACATGCACCTTGCAATTAGATACCTCCATTGCGCATAAGGCAGCCATGATATGTTCTACCATTTCTACCTTCACGACAACGACTCCCGACTGGGTTATTCCTAACGATGTTCGATGCGGAGTATCAATTCGATTGGTCAGTATAGCCGGAATGGGAGGAGCTGTCGGCTGATCATCTCGAATAAAAACTATGCCTGAATTTTCTTCCGACGGTTCCAATATCACTGAACAATCCTGACATTGCCAGAATCCGAAACCGTCCAATTGAATTTTTTTAAGAAGAGTTTTTTGCATCACTCCGTAATCTATTTTTATTCGTTATGTACTTTTATTATTGCGATTCTACCCAAAATTTTTTCCTGTGAGGTTACCGCTTTACCGTATATTTGTTTTTCTGATAAAACTATAACCCGCACAGGAACATCAAGCAATTAGCTTATATACGGGTTCCACTTGACTTTTTCCGGTTTGAATAACAAACTCCAGCCATTTCATTTCACCCCAATCGATCAAACAAAGGATTGTTTTATTCTATTCGGGCGAAATCAAAACGACGTCTTGAAGAAAAATCAAGCAGTCATAGTATAAACCGTCGTTTAGCGGGTTGTTCCAGCAGCTCGATTCGCGGTTGTAGCCGCAGCGCCGGTATTGGTTTTCGCCGTATTGCTGCTAACGCCGGAATTTAATCGAGTAAGAATCTGCTCGGTCAAATCAATCGAACCTTCATACCAAACAACCTGACGAGAACTGATTTCGCCTTCTGTTGTTTGAAGCATACCTGCTTGCGGGGAGAAGGTCTGAAATTCCGGGGTACTGTTAATCTGAATTACGCAACTGATACCACGCTGACGAGCGTAGTAAGCAGAGTGATCTTTAACGTACTTATAGGCGTCCTGAAAAACCTTGGCGACTTCTTCAGACTGCTGTTTCATCATAATTCCGCGGTCTACCTCCAAGTCTTGCTTCTTTTTGAGCAATTCATTTTCTTGACTGAGGTATTCAACCGACCCAACCTTCATTTGCTGTAAAGCGGCACCCTGCTTCTGAAAATCTTCGGCGCGGGTTTTCCAGGCGGCTTCACGCGGCTGGTAACGAGTTTTAATTTCCTCTACTTTAGCCGTAACGAATTTCCATTCGCGCATGATTTTCATCAGGTCAACAACAGCAACCGACGAACGAACGCTGGACTGCGGAACAGCGGTATTTTGAGCAATACCTGTTAAAGCGATACTCAAAGCAATCGCCATTACAATAAATCCGGTTAATACGATCTTCTTCACAATAAGCTCTCCTTGCTTGGTAGCGGTCATCTATGACCTGCTAAAAACTCTATGGACAAAAACTTGATTTTCACAATGAATTGCTATGGGTATAACAATCCGTAAATTTCTATTCCGCTATTCTGCCTTATTTTCCCTTTCAAGTAAATAGCAATTTTATAAAATTTTTATAAAAAATAAAAAATATATCGCGAACTTTACCTATTCTAAACTCGTCTGAGTATATATGGGTGTGTTTATACTATGACTACGTGATTTTTTCGTTTTGATTTCGCCTTTCAGAATCAAATAACCCTTTGTTTGATCGATTGGGGCGAAAAGAAACGATGTCAAGAGGAAAATTCGAGTAATCATAGTATAAAATCAGTATATCAAGACAATTGGTACAAAATTTCAATTAAAAACATGAATATTAATAATAATCCAATTTTTCTGTCAAATGTTCAACAGCAAATTCATTTGCGAAAACTGGAAGGATTTATAGAATTACAGCTTTGGTCAAAGGCGATGGAAGAATTAAATCTTCTCCCGTCAACGGTTGCGGATAATCCCAAAGTTCACCAACTTAGGGCTGAATTATACCGAACCGAAAATAATTTCCCCGCCGCGATTTCAGAAATAAGCGTTGTTTTACAGCAAGAACCTCACAATATTTCCGCTTGGATAACCTACGCTTGGTGCCTTAAACGAACAGACAGGGTAGAATTAGCCGCTCAAGCGATGGAAAAAGCGTTGATTTATTCTCCCGATGAACCAACTCTTACCTACAATTTAGCCTGTTATTTATCAATAATCGGACAAAAAGAAAAGGCTCTTGCGCTTCTCCAACAGGCAACGACGTTGGTTCCGATGTTTGCTGTGATGGCGAAATCGGAATCGGATTTCGATAACGTTCGCGCCACCGACGAATTTACCAGAATCGTCTGTTAAATATGCTGATTCTGTTAAATATACTGATTCTACTTGAATTTTTCAGGCTTGTATTATCATAAAACATCCGTTTCATTTCGTCTTGATCGGTAAAACCGGGGAGTTTTTATTCAAAAGGCGGCAAAAACAAAACGGTGGCGATAGGAAAAATCAAGTAGTCATAGTATAAAATGCTGTTTTGCTTGTTTTTTAGGGAAGATTCTGTTTTAATCAGATGTTCAGTCAGTTTTTATGAGTAATTTCTAGCCGATTCGGGAGTTTTCGGCAAATTTCCGCGATCAGGGGAGCGATACCGTCAAAAAAATCTTGCAATATGGTATAATTCCTCTTGACGAAACCACAAATTCTTTGTAAAACCCGATTACGGATTTAAAAAGTCTTTGAGGGAAAACGGTGTTTCAAAAAGAGATTTTATGATAAGTATACCATCATACTGCTTTTCGGAACGTCCTATCCAGATAAATCAGAAATACTTACCCAAAACAGGGACGTGTTCCCGATTTACAAAAAATATAAGTATAGTAGAATACTTATTCGTATTTTGCGTTCCTGTTTATTTACTAACAAGGTTAAGATTAATGAAATATGCCCAAATTGGTCCTATTGCCAGCTACCTACCGGAAAAAATACTCGATAATACCATGCTTCAACAACAATATCCTCAGTGGGATATGGTTGCTATTGAGGAAAAAACCGGTATTTTTGCTCGACACGTGGCGGGTGAAAATGAATTTGTTTCCGATATGGCAACGGCGGCGGCAGAAAAATTATTTCATGATTACAATATAGATCGCAACAGCATAGATTTTTTGCTTTTATGTACTCAAACCCCCGATTATACAATACCTACAACGGCCTGTATTGTCCAAAATAAACTTAAACTCCCGATTTCTATCGGCGCGTTAGATTTTAATCTGGGTTGTTCGGGATACGTCATTGGGTTATCTTTGGCTCAAGGACTAATCGGAGGCGGAATTGCCAAGCGCATTTTGCTGATAACCTCGGAAAACTATACGCATTATATCGATCCGGAAGACCGGTCTTTGAGAACGATTTTCGGCGATGGAGCCACGGCAACGCTAATTGAGGCAGGCGATACCCCTTCTCTGGGTCCCTTTGTTTTTAGTTGCGATGGTTCGGGTGCTGATTTACTGCTTGCTTACGATTCCGGTGCCCGGAAAGGTAATCAGTGCATGAAATCCCGAAATAGACGCCGCTGGAAAAGCTCGCTTTATATGAGCGGTCCAGAATTAATCGGTTTTGCCAACGACAGAATTCCTTTGCTGAATCAGAAATTGCTCGAAAAAGCCAACCTAACAGAGGATAGCATCGATTTCTTCCTGCTTCATCAAGCAACCTTAAAAATGATTGACAAGGTATCCCAAACGATGAGCTGGCCGAAAGAAAAAGTGCCGTTGTATTTAAAGGACGTGGGGAATACCGTCAGTAGTACTATCCCTCTTTTAATTGAGCACTTAAGAAAGACGGGCGAATTATCTGCCGGCAAACAAAGTATCCTGGTCGGATTTGGCGTTGGTCTTTCAGCCGGTATGTGTGTTTGGAAAGAAACATTCAACGTTTGATAAATATATGTATACGGGAATCATCATCAGAAAATTTCTGTTGGAGAGCTTGCGTTTTACCTCTCTGATTTTGGTGTGCCTTCTGGTGCTGGGCATTCCTACGATGGTACTGCAGCGTATGATGACCTATAAAATCCCGTCTATTTACATGCTGCATTTAGTGATGTACATCTTACCAGAATGTTTGCAGTTCATTCTCCCTGTTTCGCTACTCCTGGGAGCGGTTTTCGCCTTGGGAAGAATGGGAGCGGATCAAGAAATACTGGCTCTGAAGTCGATGGGAATTTGCCCCGTGAAACTGATTTATCCGTTACTGATAATCAGTATTCCGATAAGCTATCTATGTTGGTGCGTGAACGATATTTCACCTCTCTGCCGCGAAATGGGAATACGAAATGTTATTCTCAATTCCGCGGACGAAATTGCCTATAACATGCTAAAATCCGGCGGGGAAATCATTAATAATATGCTGTTTATCAAGGTAGAAAGCGTGGATAAAAATCGACTCATCTCTCCCGAAATCCGCTATCAAACCAATAGCCGTTCCGAATCATTTTATATCAGAGCGAAGGAAGCACGTATCTTCTCTGATAAACAAAAACGTGAACTTATCATCGAACTTAGCGAGGGTACCTTTAACTCGGGAGAAACGAACGGTTCATTTCAAAACAAAGAAAATGTGCGATTTCCTATCGACAGTATTCTGCCTTCCGATGACTTGGAATCGGCGACTAACGCGACCAGCAATAAAATAAAAGATTTTGTTAAGGTGATGAAGAAAGAAATACAAAAAAATAAGCAAACAATTGCCGCAGAGGCATCTATTGTATATCTAACCGGGAACTACGACGATTTTAACAACGAGATTTTTAATTTTAACCAGCAAAAACTCCAAGCAAATACAGAAAATTTGCAAAAAACGTTAATCGAACCGTATCGACGATTTACGCTCGGATTCGCTTGTTTATGTCTGTTAATAGTCGGAACGCCGTTGACAATCTGCAACCATAAAATGGATATTATCGCCAACATATTTCTCTCTGCCGGGCCGACAATTGCTGTTTTTGCTCTGTTTTTCAGCATGGGGTTGAATCTGGGAAAACAAGGAATTGTTCCTCCCTCAGCAATTTGTTTAACCGATATTTTTCTTTTGATTACCGGACTGTTTTTCATGCGCAAAGCCGCCAATTAGAAACGTCGGTCGGAACACTGAATCCGTCCCGCGCTTCCCTGCGTTGTCCCGTCCCGCGCTTCCCTGCCCTAGCCCCTGCGCGACTTCGTTCCACGTTGCTCAACTCTGTTCTGTCCCGTCAGGACTAAATTCCAATTACAACCGTAGTCTAAACGTTTGTCCACATCTTTCTTAATGTCCACTCTGTACTTAACAATAAGAGTATCGATAATAAAATCCAGGCGGAATCCCAAAGCGAATGGAGAATCTCGCGTTTGATTTCCAGCGTTTTCGCCTGCTCGGTAAGTCGATTGAGAACGTCGGACAATTCAGCAGAGGTAATAAACTGCCCCCGCGTAATAGCGGCAAGCTGCTTCATTAAGCCCGGATCGGAGGCGGGATCGTCCAACTCAACGTCTTGCTTGAAGGTTTGAAATCGTCCTTGAATTTTACCCAGCAACTCGCCGTCGGCTATCGCGCTGAGCGTATACTGATAATCTCCCGGCAAGTCGGTTTGATCAAAAACAGCGGAATAATTCTCATCATTTTTTTTCATGGATACGGAAACGATTTTATCCTCTGGCGTTTTTATTTCTACGCGAAAACAGGACGGATCAAGCGGGTTTTGTACTGATTCCGTATCGCTTTTGGAAGACTTCTTTTTCCGATCTGAAAGAATAGCCGTTGCTGAAAACTCGATCTTTCCTCCGCACGGAACGCGGCGTTTATCGACGGAAAACGTAACGCGATTATCCTCTTTTTGCTCTTTTTGAGCCAGATAGAAAATTGACTGGAGCCAGAATCTTTGATGCTCCGGTCCGAATCCTGCCATGACCCATTGCCACGTAGAATCGGCGGCAAAAGCCAAGACCAACCCTTTTCCAACCTGCGTAGCGGCTAAAAGGGGCTGTTGCTGTTTATCATCGGTTTGAGCCAGAATTTCGGCGCCGGGTTTAACCGCCTGCCATTTATTCGCCCCGTCCAAGGCCGGTAATTTACGCCAAATCTCGTTGGGATTGGAATCGCTAATCTGCAGAACCGCTTTTTGTTTTCCCTGCAAAGTCGGACGAAGTCGAATCGGACGATCTATATGCAAGTCGGCAGCCGGAGCCTCGTCCGGATTCTGACGTTCCAGACGATCCATAACAATCGGAATAACCGCATTGAGCGGGCTTTGAGCGTATCCCCCCGGTCCGTAGGCGTTAAAACCGCCCAATAAAAACAGACCGGTTCCCGATTTAACCAAGTCTACAATTTTATTCATGGCCGTATTGGTCTGCTCAAACTGGAAAACA
>CAYZMZ010000045.1:0-12853 GCA_964479655.1 uncultured Planctomycetaceae bacterium | reverse complement strand
GCAATCAAGTATTTCTACTATTGTACAATAATATCGGACTTGTTGCAAGAGGGAAAGTAATCAAAATTAAGTTTTGAGGTTAGCGTAAACTTAAATTTCCCATTAATTGTTCTGAATGTTATCAGACAGCAACCGCCAAAAATATCTCGCCCCCGCAAGTCCAACGGTTCTGGTACCTACAATGTCGATAATCAATCGATTCTACGATGACTACTTGATTTTTCCTATCAACGCCGTTTTGATTTCGTCATAGTAGAAATATAAAACTCCTAGTTTTACGGATTAAGGCGAAATGAAACGACTGAGGTTTATTATGCTAACCGGAAAAGTCAAGTGGAACCCGGTATATTTCAGTAAAATTTTACTTTTTTTCTGAAAATTTTTCCGTTTTCCCTTGACTTTATGCCTTCATTGGAGTAAACTATAGGTGTCGAGCGTTTTATGTAATAACCACATGATTTTTTCCGTAGACACCGTTTTGATTTCACTCAACAAATAGAACAAAACCTTCGTTTTATCTAAGGGCGAAATGAAATGGCAGGTGTTATGGTCGAGCGAATCGGAAAATCTCAAGTGGAACCAGTTTTAGCATTTTTTTGAAGAAGCGGGAATTTTTTCGATCAGTTTTTGGCGTTGTATTTTGGACAATCAAAGCCCGTAAAATGTAAAAATTTTCGTGTTCGTCAAAACAACAAGTTGGTACATTCGTTTATTTTTATCCTCACTGTTTTTATCCCCCAATATATTCCCTACCCTTGCAGGTATCATGGCTTCCAAAGAATCCTCCACTTCTGCTGATTTTAATCCCTATCGGGTATGGCTGGGAATTCCGCAGAATAAACTGCCCGCCAATCACTATAGTTTGCTTGGTTTGGAAGAATTCGAGCAAGATTTAGACGTAATCTCCTCTGCCGCAGACAGAGTAATGGCTTACGTAAAAACATTTCAAGGGGGAAAATACTCACAGCAATCGCAAAATATTCTCAACGAAATTGCCGCCGCACGAGTTTGCTTGCTTAATGATAAATCCAAACAAAAATACGATCAGGAACTCCATTCGACCTTGGATCAGAAGGAAGAATCCGAACAATCAGAAACATCCGATATTCGTTCTGTAATCAGTCCGCCGGCCTTTTCTAAAGAGAATCCCCCCAGCAATCCAACACTTCAATTTGTTATCAATTCAGGTTCTGAATCCCGATCCCAAATTAAGCGTAGCGGTATCCATAAACAAAGTTCTATCCACAAAAAAAGCGGAGTTCACAAGTCAAGTTCTAATCGTTCCGATGAAAATACAGACGAAAGTTCCGACGAAAAACCAACCCCAATTCCGCTTTGGCTTTGGGGTATCGCCGGCTCTGTTGCAGCCGCATTGCTTGTTGTTATCGTTTTGCTGTTATCTTCCGGTTCGTCGAAAAACAGCACCGTAGCAGACAATTCGGACAATAACACCGCCCCGTCCACAGATAACGACGCAGCCAATAAAAAAGCAGCGGAAATACTCAAGCAAGAACAGGAAAAAGCCAGCAAAGCCGATTCCAGCAAAGCAAAGCAACCCGTATCTGAAGGCACTCAGCCATCAGGCTCAGCAACTTCAACAAACGCTCCAACGCCGGGCAATAGTATTCCCGCCGTCCCCACCAATACCGATAGCGGCACAAAAGCAGACGTCCCTGCAAATACTGACACCAATGTCCAAACAGATACTAATACAGGCAGCGACTTTACTCTTCCTCCTGTTGTCGGAGATTCGCCAGATTTAACGGGCTTTCCTCCTTCCCCCGCAGTACCAGGAGCTGGAACATCCTCCGCAACCGTTCCCACCGCAGTCCCAAGTACAACAGTAAAAGTTGATTCCTCTAAAGCGGAACCGCTGCCTGCTTCGGAACCGCAAGTTCCTGCGGAGATTAAACATGTTATCACCGGAAAAGATTTTCCCGCCTCTGCCGTAGCCGCTGATAAGCATGTTTTAACCATAGACGACGTTCCTTTTACGTTTCGTTGGATTCCGTCTGGCAGTTTTATGATGGGGTCCCCCGAAGAAGAACCAGGACACTTAGCAAATGAAAAGTTACATTCAGAATCGGTAGACTCCGGCTTTTGGATGCTGGAAACCGAAATTACAAGGGAAATGTTCGCCGTTGTTACCGGTTCACCCAAACCAGCCGAAAGCGAACGGCAATTACCGCTTGGTCAAATAAACTGGACGCAGGCAAGAGATTATTGCGATAAACTATCCCGACTAACGGGTCTTTATCTTGACTTGCCGACAGAGGTTCAGTGGGAATACGCCTGTCGAGCAGGTACGACAAGTGCGTATAATTACGGATCGTCAGCCGCAGAATTACACAAACACGATAATTACTGCGATGTTTCTTTTCCCGGCGAACGAGAAGGAAAAGATATGAACAACAACGACGGTTTCCCTCGTATGTCTCCCGTTCGCTCCTTTCCCCCCAACGCATGGGGATTATATGGAATGCTAGGAAACGTCGATGAATGGTGCCGTCCGGGTTGCAAAATTCCGATTAACGACAGTAACAGTCAGACCAATATTTGCCGCGGAGGTCATTACTATTCTCCGGCAAGTGCCTGCCGTTGCGCCTTTCGCACCACGCGCGACTACACGGGATACTATTCCGGTTTCCGTATAATTCGCCGCTCAGCCACGGCACCTCAACTTGTCTCGTCGATTCAAAGAGTTATCTTAACCGATAAAACTCCTGCAGACGGGGATATTTCAATGCCCGGTAAAAAGCCCGGACAGCGTGCCGTCAAAAAATTCGATGATATAGAGTACAAATTCAGGTGGTGCCCTCCGGGAGAAGCCTATTTCATGCGTACTGGCTCTCCAGATGTTGTTGTTACCAACGGATTTTGGATGCTGGAAACAGAAGTTACTCAGCAGATGTATAACAGCATCATGGAAAAAAATCCCTCCTTCTTCAAAGGCGACAACAATCCCGTGGAACAGGTTAGCTGGAATGACGCCCAAGAATTTTGCCGCACTTTATCAGACAGATGGAAAGATGTTCAAGTATATCTTCCAACAGAAGTACAATGGGTCTATGCAGGACAAACAGGCACGATAAATCCATATACTACCGGAAAACAGTTGACCGTTGACGCCGCAAACTGCAACAAGGAATTTCCCTGTTCAGATTGTCCCAAAGGAACATATTTCGCGGCGACGTTGCCGGTTGGAACTTATCAGCCCAATAAATGGGGACTGTACGATATTCATGGGAATGTTTCGGAATGGTGCTACGACAAATACGAACCAAGTTACCGATACAGACGTATTTCGGGCTTATATTACGACCCCGTTGGTTCGTCAAAAGGAGATACTCGTATAACCCGCGGCTCCAGCTGGTTTGACAGCTATGTTTCAACTTCTTTCCGCTATTCCTGCCAGCCTGTTTCCCCAACAGAAAGCAGTAATAAAATCGGATTCCGAATCTGTACTTTGCCAACCGGCGTATCTTATCCCGGTCAAAAGCAGACAGAACCGGTTCAAACAACGGTATTCGCTAATTTACCGACGAGTATAGATTTACCCGATAGTCCTTCTCCTGACTTTACAGATTTAATTACATTTCAAACGGAATCTGTTACCGATTGCCAAATCGCCTTGCTGGGAGGTAATCAGTGCGGTGAACCTCATTTCACCTATTCACTTGATCCCGCTGCGACAGATTCCAATGAACAACACTGGTCTTTTTATATTACCCCCCGTAATAAAGACAAGATAGAAATCGCACAGCTAAAAATCACGGGAAATAAATTGCAATTCCGCTTTACCGAAGATAACGCCTCCGATTCCGCCCAGATGATCCGCAATACTATTTTGAAAATCAAAATAGCTAACAATATTCATTATCTGGCGTTAAGAACACCGATTTTAATCAAAGAAAACGCATTCGACTGTTTTGAAAACGGTCTAAAAATATCCACCAAACTCAAATACGTTCCACAATCTATAGGACGCGTAGAATATCAGCTATATCCAGTTGAGTATTCCCCCGCGACCTGTATCGTTCCAAGTGTATCCGCCCCCATTCAAAAAGCAACGTTTATCGACTTTGTTTATAAAGAAGGAAAGAGCAAGCCTATTCGCATAAAAGCCGAAATTCTTTCTGCGGGACAGGTTTGCAAGTTTTCCCTGGATTCAACCAAAGACATTCTGCTGGGATTTAAAAATTATTATGCCAGTAAAGCCGCAATTGAGCAGCAATACGATCAGAATAAAAGCAAGGTTATTACCCTAAACGCTCAAATTAAAGCAGGGACAATTCCCGCTAATAAATTACCTTTGGCGACACGAGATTTAGCTCAGATGACATTTTTCCAATGGGGGGCTAAATTTATGAAATCCGCCTCCGAAAAACCGCCGCTGATTCATTTTGAAATCTTTATGGATTGCGATGGACGGCGTTTAACTCTGGTTGGTATTGAACCGCCGCCTGATCCGGAAAAACCGCAGTAATTTACGGACAACAAGACTCTCTTTTCCCCTTAAACTTTTCGCAACAACCATCGAAAATTTCGGGGAAAAGATTCGTCGAAAGAATCGCGAAAAAGCAAGGAACTGTTTTTTGAAATAGCGTTTAAGGGAAATCTCCCAGAAATTTACACAAAAAAACCTGAGCTTTTCACGGGGAAAAACTCAGGTAGTATAATTAAATATACCATGTAACTAAAAGTACTTTTGCGTACTAGTCTAAAAATCCTACTAGGTTACGACTTCTCGCCGGCTGCTGTAATTTACGAACGGCTTTGGCTTCGATTTGGCGAATACGCTCGCGCGTTACACGGAAAATATGACCGACTTCCTCCAACGTATAACTGTAGCCGTCGCCTAAACCGTAACGAAGTTTAATAATTTCGCGTTCACGATAAGAAAGCGTTCTGAGTACTTCGTTGATTTGCAATCGCAACATTTCCTGAGACGCTCCGTTGGTTGGACTTTCCGTAACACCGGGAAGTAAATCTCCAAATTGGGCGTCATCGTTATTGCCAACCGGTCTGTCCAAACTGATCGGATAACGGCTCATGGCAATTACTCGACGAGTTTCTTCCAACGGCGTTTCTGAACGATCAGCCGTTTCTTCAGCTGTAGGCTCTCGTCCGAGTTCCTGCTGAAGAGTTCGCAAAACGTTGCGTACTTTCGACATGGTTTCTACCATGTGAACCGGAATACGAATCGTTCGACTTTGATCTGCAACCGCTCTGGTAATCGCCTGACGAATCCACCAAGTAGCATACGTACAGAATTTGAATCCGCGGCGATATTCAAATTTATCTACCGCACGCATCAATCCGGCGTTGCCTTCCTGGATTAAATCCAAAAAACTCAAACCACGGTTACGATATTTTTTGGCAATAGAAACGACCAATCGCAAGTTACCTTCCGACAACCCGCGTTTAGCGGTTTGGTATTCGTCTTGAATCCGGTGCAAATAAGCCACTCGATTCCGTAAACTTAAAGGCGTTTCTTGCGTATGACGCAGAATACTTTGGTATTCGTTCATCCAAGGACGACGCGCTTCTTCAGGACGCCCCATCGCTCGGTGCTGAGCAATTCGTTCCCGCAGTTCGTCTACCCGGCGAGATAAATCTTCCAACGTAGGCATGAACATTTCTATTCTTTGCATGCGTAATCCGAGTTCCTCAACCAGTCTGGCCGCCTTGCGATGACCGCGTCCAAGCTGACGCCACGCATTGATTCGTTTTGTCGGTTGCGTCTTTTTATTGGTCGCCGTTTTATAATTAACCTGATTTAAGCGCAAAACGTAGTCTAGGGTACGAAGGTTCGGTCCCATTCGTCCTAAAATTTGCTCTTTTTCCATTTGATCGGTAATTGACTGTTGCAACGTCCGATCAAAGGGAAGTTCGCCTTTTTGAACCAAGTCTAACTGTTTACAAGCACGTTCCATCACAAAATTACATTCCAGTAATTTGCGGCGGAATTTGGCTCTGTTACGCTCTATTTGTTTGGCTAAAGCGATTTCTTCCTGACGACTCAAAAGCGGTATTTCGCCCATTTGGGTTAAATACATGCGCACTGGATCGTCAGACCAGGATTCGCCGGCCACCTCTTTAAGTTCTTCCACTAATTCGGCGTCGTCGACCGCAGGGTCTTCGTCTTCTTCGTACCGCATCGCGTTACGATTTTTGGAATCAATGTCCATTTCTTCGGAATTGATGGAATCGGTAAAATCATCGACATCTAAAATGTTGTCTGCTACATCGTACAAGGTAGGGTCTCCCTCACGTTGTTCAATCAATTGGATAGGGCGGTCGTAAAGCTCGACTGTGGAGCTTCACCCGTTGGAAACATTTATAACATACCATTTATTTGGAGAATCGGCGTCCAGTTTATTAAAAATAGTAAAGGATTACGATTATTCAAACTTTGGCGGTTAATTCAGTTTTGAATACCTTATATTGTAATCAAAATAATTCATATCACCAATAATTTTTTAAAAAATATTCAGAAAAGTTTAAAATAATTACTGGAAATAAAAACACCGTTTGTTAAATTGCGTTGTTTGGGAATTATATTTCAAAGTAAATCCTCATATATCTTTGCTTTTCTACGTATAAATCCCATTTTGTCTTTAGTCAAAAGTAAACAAAATCAAAATATTTTTTCAGCCCCCCGAAAAAACGTTATTTGATACTTCCGAAATACTTTATCTATCTTACAAATACTTTGTATTTTATGACAATTATAAACGGTATAAATCGCCAACTTTGCTTATTACGCTTTATATTAAAAAAAGTTTCTTTTTTCGCGAAGTTTTTTATTTTTATTTCGTTTTATTTGCGTATAAGATATTACAATAGGTACTATCCCTGTTTTGTTATTGTTTTACTGGTTCCACGTGACTTTTTCCGGTTTGCATAACAAAAATCAGTCGTTTCATTTCGCCGTAATCGGTAAGATAAAAAATTATCTGATTCTGGAGGCGAAATCAAAACGATGTCAAGACGAAAAATCACGTAGTTACAGTATTATTCCTAAAACCGTATTATTATGCCCGAATTAAAATCCTATACCTGTCCGAGTTGCAAAAAAGAAATCAAAGTTTCAACTGGCTCGGCAGGCGAAACAATTACCTGTCCGATTTGCAATACGCAGTCACAGTTGCCGTCGTTGCGCGAATTACGTCTGTTACCTGCCTATATAGATACCCAAGCGGTTAAACCAACAGGTCGCGCCGTTTCAGAACAAGACCGTCGAATGGGATTAATTCTGCTTCTCGGTTTAATTTTCTTGATTTTTGCGGGCTTAACCGCTTACTGGGGCTATCTTTACTATCAGGTATCCTCTATTAATTCGGATAATTGGAATATCTTTGATACTTGGAATCAATGGCAGTATTTGCGGCCGGGTATCGATTCCCTGCTTTCGGAGAACGAGCAAAACTGGTTTTATCAGTTACGTCAGCTCTGGTCTTGGATTACCGTTTTTGGGACAATTGCTATTTTCTGCTTGATGGGAATTTTAGCTTTATGGATTGCTCCCTATCGAACATATTCCAAAGATTTAGCCGCCGCTTCCCAAAAATAGACTTTTTTTGCGAAAACAACCGATTTTACGTCTGGTTGAGGTTTTACGCCAGTATTTGTTTTCAGGCAATATCATACCGTATAATATAAACCGTATAATATAATAGGTATCGTACCATATAATAGAAAATCAGAGAGAAAGCGTTTTCAGCGTTGCCCTAATTTCTCAAAAAATCCTAAAATCCCCCCCTTGTATTTGATTGATGGTTTATTTATACTATACTATGACGATAGCAAGAAAGAAAGATTCGTCTTATTCTTCGTCGTCAGATTTTATACTATGACTACTTGAATTTTCCTTTTGATGTCGCCCAATAGGTTGAGCTAAATCCTTGTTTTGCCAATCAGGACGAAATGAAACGACTGTTTTATGAAAATATAAACCGGGAGAAATCGAGTGGAACCAGTATATCACCGATTCAATTTGCTATCCCTTTGTTTTTGCGGATATTGATTGTTGCGGCTCGCGCAGATTTTTGCAACTCGCTAAATGTTGTAACTCGCAGGCCCAATGACTGTAAATTGTCTCGGTACCGTCCCCATATCATTCCCTTTAACATATTATTAAGGAGACAATTCATGTTACGTCGAGATTTTCTCTCAAGTGCTGCTATAGCAGCAACGGGGTTATATTTATCAGACTCTATTGCGTGCGCCGAAGACGCCAAGCAATTTACCACCAAAATAAAAAAAGCCGATATCGGCAATCCGGCAGACCAAAAATGGATCGCCAAGATGAAAGAAATCGGTTTCGATGGAATGGAAACCTGGATTCACGGTACCAAACCCGCCCAGGCGGCTGAATATCGTAAATTTGCGGATTCCTGCGATTTTGAAATTCATTCCACTATTTTCGGCTGGTCAGATCTTAATACCACCGATTCCGCCAGTTTCGATAAGCAAATTGCAACAATTAGCGAAGGAATTGAAACAACCGCAGCTTACGGGGGAACCGTTATGCTTTGGGTTCCAGCTAGAATTGGAGGAATGAAAATCCCGCAGCCGTGGGAGTTCGACATTAAATTCGACGAAAAAACCAACGTCATCACCGAAGTTGTCCAAGGCGATAACAGTCCTTACAAAGCCTATATAGACGCTCATAACTTTGCTATGACGCAAACTCGCAAGGCGTTGGATAAACTTATTCCTGTCGCCGAAAAAAACAATATTATTATCGGGCTGGAAAACGTGTGGAATAATTTATGGGTAAAACCGGACGTGTTCGCCAATTTTGTTAATTCCGTGGATAACAAGTATTTCCAGACCTATTTCGATATTGGCAATCACGTTCGATATGCCAAGCCGGAAGACTGGTTTGCGGCGTTGGGCAAAACGATCGTCAAATTGCATGTTAAGGGCTTCAAACTCAACGCCGACGGACACGGAGGAGACTGGTGCTCGTTCCGCGATGGTTCAATCAATTGGCCCGCCGTTCGTCAATGCATGGAAGACATCGGATACAACGGCTATCTTACCCTCGAACAGGGCGGAGATAGAAAGCTACTTTGCGAACAGTTAGACCTGGTTATTGCGGGTAAATAACGTTCGTATCCTGCTGCGGGGGAGAAGTATCTGCGCAAACCGGATTTTCTCCCCCCCCAGACGGTTTACCCAAACCGATATTTATATACAAGTGTTTATTTTATCACCTCTGTGATATTTCCATCAAATTCCCGTTGTTTCTTTTCGTCTAATACATAGAACTTAACCCTTGTTTTATAGATTAGCGCGAAATGAAACGGCTGGATTATGTTATGCAAACCGGAAAAAGTCAAGTGAAACCCAGTATACAACGGACTTGCAACGGGCTTGTAACAACGTAAACCGGATTATTTCAAGTTGAATTAGTATTTATCAAACGGCGGGAAATCCGATGGAATAATTCGGGAAATATTCCAGATAAAATCAGTATATTTTGTATAGATTTTCAGTTAATTTAACTCAAACAATTTATTTTTTCCTTACACTCTTTTTTGCAGAGCGTTTTTCCTATGAATTTACAAATCGCGTATTCCAAAATTAGTGAACAATTATCTCAAGTTATTGTTGGTCAGCAGGAAGTTGTTGACCAACTGTTGATAAGTATTTTCTGTCGCGCTCATTGCATTTTGGAGGGGGTTCCCGGACTGGCAAAAACGCTTTTAATCAGTACTCTTTCCAGAGCATTGGATTTATCTTTTAGCCGAATCCAGTTTACGCCCGATCTTATGCCTGCCGATATTACTGGAACGGATATTATGCAGGAAGACAAGCATACCGGAGCGCGTTCGTTTGAATTTCGGGAAGGACCTCTGTTTGCCAATATCGTTTTGGCGGACGAAATCAACCGAACGCCGCCTAAAACCCAGGCCGCGTTGTTGGAAGCGATGCAGGAACGTCAGACAACCGTAGGGCGTATTCGGCATGAATTACCTAATCCGTTTTTCGTTTTGGCGACACAAAACCCGATTGAACAAGAGGGCACTTATCCCTTGCCCGAGGCGCAACAAGACCGATTTATGTTCAAGATTCTGGTCGATTACCCCAATTTTAGCGAGGAATTGGAAATTGCCAAGCGAACTACCGCTCCTATGACCTGTGATATAAAACCGGTCTTAAATGCGGGACAAATTCTGGAATTGCAAGAGTTGGTCTATCAAACGCCGATTGCAGAGCCGATTGTACGATATTGCCTGGCAATTATTCGTCAAACCCGAGTTGGACGAGAAGGCGTTCCTGAATTTGTTACTCAAAACGTGGCGTGGGGAGCCGGACCGCGTGCTGTTCAGTACATGATTATGGCCGCCAAAGCCAAGGCGTTGCTTCGCGGAGCCAATTGCGTTGCCATTGAAGACGTTCAGGCGATTATTAAGCCGGTTTTGCGGCATCGCGTTTTAATGAATTTCACCGCGCAAAGCGAAGGATTCACGCCGGATAATTTGGCGGACCGTTTAATCGCCGCAACGCCCGTTCGGAACGACGAATTGCTTAACGATCCCCGATTCCAGAAGATTTTTCAATAAATCCGGTTGCGCAAATAGGAGATAATCGTTGGACCTGACAGGAACTTGCTTCACAGAAAAGAACTTGCTTCGCAAAAAAACGGCTGGTTTACAATAATATCAGCCGGAAAAATTCAAGGGGAATCTGTATACAAACAGAGAAAGTCTTTTAGATTTTTCAACAGACGGTTATTTCCCCAATTTTTAGCCGTTGAGGGTTATTTGCCCACGCAAAAGCGACCGAAAATCCCCTCTAAAATATCTTCGGTATAAACGGTACCGACAATTTCGCCGAGGTAATTTAACGCGGTTCGCAAACTTTGAGCGATTAATTCTTCGTAATTATCGCTCAAATTTGATAACGAATCGGCGGCAAAATCAGGGCGGCTTAACTGCAGGGCGTTTTCTAAACAAATAAGCATCTGTTCCAGATTCGCTTGACATCGTTTTGAGGTCGTCGCTAAAATTTCCGTTTGCGATTCATGCCGATTTTCTATCAATTTAACGATTTTCTGACGTAATGCGTCTATTCCCGCTCCCGTTACGGTAGAGGTAATTTGCTGTTCGCCAGAATAGGAAATAGTATTGATTTGATCAGATGTATTTTTGTTCTTTTCGTTCGTTTCGGATTTTGCAAGATCCGATTTCGTCCAAACGAGCAGATGAACCCGATTTTGCTGTAGCAACGAGGTCTGCCACGGTTCGAGTTGAGAACCCAGGGGAAGACAAAGAACGACGAAATCCGCCTGATGACGCTGTTGCAAAGCCATTTTTTGCATCTGGTAACCAATTGAATCAGACGAATGAACGGAGACGTCCGATTCCGTTGAGGAATCCGACGCAGCTAGCTGTTCCCAGCCGGCGGTATCGATTAAATTCAGGGAAATATTATTCCAGACAACCGTTTTGGTAAGATAATCCCGCGTTGAACCGCGTACCGGCGATACGATAGCCGTTGAATTTTCTGTAAGCGCGTTAAGCAAACTGCTTTTCCCCGCGTTGGTCGAGCCGATCAATACTACTTTAGGCGTAAAATGAGATTGAGAATCCAGATTAAGCTGACCGATTACCGATTTTAGCTGCGATTGGGCGCGAGTAATTCGTTGAAATAATTCGTCGGCGGAAATAAACGAAATATCCTCCTCGGCAAAATCAAACCCGGCTTCCAGATGAACCAAGGTATCTTTTAGTTCATCTCGAATAGAATTTAATTTATCGGAAAATCCGCCCGCCAACTGTCGGGCAGCCGCCTTAAACGCAGACTGGTCAGCCGCCTCGATTAATCCTAAAACAGCTTCCGCCTGCGTTAAATCCAGATTTCCGGACAGAAAGGCGCGAAAGGTAAACTCTCCTCCTTCCGCCGCCCGCGCTCCGGATTGAATTAACCGCTCAACGATTCGATTTAACAGCGGCAAAGAACCAACGGTATGGATTTCCGCGCTTTGTTCCCCTGTATACGAATGCCCATTTGGCCATAGATATAAATCAGCATAAACCGAACGAAACGCGTCCAGCGGAAAAGAAACAGATTGTCTGACCGCTTTGCTGGGCGACGGAATTTCCGTTTGCAACGCAGCCGATAAAACTTCCGTACAGGTACGTCCTGACAGACGTACAATCCCCCGCGCCGCCCCGGATAAGGGCGACGAAACAGCAACAATCGTATCGTCTGTCTGATCGTATTTCATACGTTGAATTTTGTACTATAACTACGTGTTTTTTCCGGGCGACACCGTTTTATACTATGACTACTTGAAGTTTTCTCTGGACATCGTTTTGATTTCGCCCAATAAGTTGAGCTAAATTCTTTTTTACCACATTGAGCAAAATTAAACGGCTGGTTACAACGGGTTTTACTAATACAAACCGGGAAATTTCAAGTGGAATCAGTATAACGCAAAAAACGAATCTTGCAAACGGGGGCTGTCAAAAAACGGAATCCGCAAGATACTATCCCTGCTCTTTACATAAACTTTCTATCTGATATAATCAAAGGACGAAGTTGTGACAGTTTTTCGCAATTCATTGAAAAGAGGTGTAATACGTGTCTGCTAATATTCTTTTATCCGAACCGATGCATCGGAATTCGACTAATTTACTCGCCAAACGCCTTGCAATTGCGGTTGCTCATTCCAAAAATCTGAGTTGTGAACGATAATCAAAATTTGAAATCAAACCTCGACTCTTCTTCATGCCTTTCCGCAAATTCGGGAAAAGAACGGGAAGACGCGATGGGAGAGATTGCAATAACGAAAACTGGCACACGGATTATAAGCCGACTAGCATTGTTCTTTTCG
>CAYZMZ010000044.1:11516-12934 GCA_964479655.1 uncultured Planctomycetaceae bacterium | reverse complement strand
AACCAAAGTCGTTTTGCGAAATTCGCGCGGCGATATTTTGCTCGGATTGATTATCGGACAACCGGTAAAAGACCAGAAAAATCAGCGATACGTTCGACGAATGGGGCAGAACTCGATCTATACGGTCGATATAAAAACCGATAAACTCTCCACGCAATTTGGGGATTGGATCGAAAAAGACCTGTTGCAAATCGACGCTTGGGATATTAAAACGGTTACGATTTCCGACCTGTCGCTAAAATTCGACGCCAAAGGTCCGGTTTTACTGGATAACGGTTTGATGTCGTTTTCTTTCAACGATCAGGCAGACCCGTCTTGGACACTTAAACAAATGTTCAATTCTAAATCCAACGGGCAAAAGGTTCCTGTAAAGCTGAAAGACACAGAAATGGTTGATCCTGCTCGTCTGGGTAAACTGGCTGCTGCCTTGGACGATTTGAAAATCGTAGACGTATGCCGAAAATCGCCGGAGTTTAGCGAATCTCTCCAGAAAACCGGAACGTGGAAGGTAGACGAAAAGACGCAAATGGATTTAATCCAAAAAGGTTTTTGTCTGCTGCCGATTGCCTCTGGTCCGTTTGGCAAAAATAAAATTACGCTTATTTCTACCGATGGAGATATTACCGTCGATATGGGGCAAGGCGTTCAGTACGTTCTTCGTTTTGGCGCGTTGGCTGAAAACTCGCATGCCGCATCAAACGGTTCCCAAGCCAATCGATATTTGTTTGTTATGGTACAATTCAATCCGCAGGGAATCGAACGTCCGAAACTGGAAATCGTACCGGATAGCCCGAATCCAGATTCGCCCGATGCTGCTAAAACCGCCGAAATAAACGAAAAAATCGCGGCAGTAAAAGCCGCTAATCAGAAAAAAGAAGCTCAATACGATGCGCAGGTTAAGGCAGCAAAAGATAAAGTTGAAAAACTGAACAAACGTTTCGCTGACTGGTATTATGTTATCGATGATAACGAATATAAAAAAATCCATCTTACCCGCAAAGACGTAATTATTCCCAAAGCCGAAAATTCGCATGATCACGACCATGTGCATGACGAAACTCCCGGCTTAATCGGGGCAATTCCCGGTTTGCCGGAGAATATTCGCAGGACTCTTCCCGGCGGTCAGTTGGTAGGCGATTCCGAGAAATCCGAGGCGAATCATAATCACGATAATCACGATGCCGATCATAATCATGACAATCACGAGGCGGAATCGTCCGAAAAAGACGCGCATTCTTCGGACAATTCCGAAGACGGTAATCAGCCCGCGTCTGATTCTATTCCTGAAATCGATATAAACGAATACGAAAGCCCGATTTTGGAAGAATCCCCAGACAAATCAGAATCAGACAAATCAGAATCAGACAAAGCAGAATCAGACAAAGCAGAATCGGACAAAGCAGAATCGGACAAAGTGG
>CAYZMZ010000044.1:5507-11416 GCA_964479655.1 uncultured Planctomycetaceae bacterium | reverse complement strand
AATCAGACAAAGCGGAATCAGACAAAGCGGAATCAGACAAAGCGGAATCAGACAAAGCGGAATCAGACAATTTTGTCGATCCGATTATTGCCGAGCCGATTCAGGAAGCTCCCGCCGTCGAGGAAGCCCCGACCGTTGAGAAAGCCCCGTAATTTATCCCCCTATTTTTATGACGGAAGTAAATAAATCTGCCGAAAATGTGGCGGGCATGTTCGCCTCAATCGCCCCGCGATACGATTTTATGAATCGGTTGCTATCCGGCGGCGTCGATATTTACTGGCGTAAATATACCGCCAAGTCAGTACCTATTCCCGAACACGGCAGATACTTGGATATATGTACAGGTACGGCTGATTTGCTTTTGGAGTATTATCGTCGATACGGGGCGACCGCGCAGGATTATACCGGCTCGGATTTTTGCAAACCGATGTTGGAAATAGCGCGAAATAAAATTCTTAAAAAATATCCGAATCCGGCGGTTCCGCTGAATATTGAATTTGCCGACGCGTGTAATTTACCCTTTCCCGATTCGGCTTATGACGTTGTAACCGTTTCCTTCGGGTTAAGAAATACCGCAGATACGCTTCAGGCGTTGCGCGAAATGTACCGGGTTTGCAAGCCCGGCGGAACGATGGCAATTCTGGAGTTTTCCCTGCCCGATGGATTCCTGTTTAAGCGATTGTATAAAATGTATTTCAAGTGGATTTTACCGCTGATCGGAAAATGTTTTGCCCGGAATTCATACAATGCGTATAATTATCTGCCGGAAAGCGTTGAACAGTTTCCGCAAGACGAGCAGCTGGTCAGTCTGCTTCGTCAGGCGAACTGGACGGATATAACCTATCGCCGGTTGACGTTTGGAATTTCTACTTTGTATATGGGAAAACGCAATGAGTAAATCAATTCCTCCTGTTGTTGTCGGAATTACCGGAGCCAGCGGCGTAATTTATGCCGTTCGACTGGTTGAGGTACTTCTGAAAATGCGTATCCCAGTATACGTTTCTATCTCGCCAACAGCGGTCAATGTAATTCAGCACGAATTAGGCTGGAAAATTGACTTGGATTCGTTCGATAGCCAGTTCGTTCCTTTCTGGCAAGAGAATACCTCTTTGCTAAGTTATTGTAAATGGAATGATTTTAGCAACTCGATTTCCAGCGGTTCGTTTCTGACCTCCGGCATGGTTGTCTGTCCTTGTACCGGCAGCAGTATGTCGGCTATTGCCTCGGGAGTCAATCAGCATTTGATTCATCGTGCGGCGGAAGTTCATCTAAAGGAACGACGAAAACTGATTTTGGTGATTCGGGAAACGCCGTTGTCGTTAATACATTTGGAAAATATGACCCGCTTGACCCGTTCAGGAGCGATTATTTTACCCGCTTGCCCCGCCTTTTATTCGACCGATTCGCAGCAGCAATCCGTCGGTAATCCGTTGGATTGGTCAGCAAAATTACCTCCTGTCGGTCAGCTGATAGATTCAATTATCGCCCGAATTTGTGATTTGCTTGAAATTGACAATTCAATTATAGCCCGATGGAAAAGCCCATGATAAAATCATATTACTATACATTTATTCTGATGTTATTCTGTTCCGTTGCTGTTTCGGCTCACGATAAAACCAGAACGGCAGGAACCGGATTCGTGATAAATTCCAACGGCTTTATTGCAACCTGCTATCATGTGGTAGCCGAAACCAATGCGATTTCTGTTGTTGTATACGATTCTCAAGGCATTTCGCAAACCGTGCCGGCAGCCGTTTTTGCCGTCGATTCCAACAGCGATTTAGCGATTCTGAAAATTCAAAATCAGAACTTAACTCCGCTGACAATCAATCCGGCACGTGTACAAATTGGACAAGAGGCGTTGGTAATCGGCTATCCGCTGTTAGACGCGCTGGGACAAACGGTTAAAATGAGCCGCGGCATGGTTTCCGGCTTCGTCAGCGATAGTCTTCAGGTGGACGCCCCCATCAATCCCGGCAACAGCGGAGGACCGCTTTTGAATAATCACGGAAACGTCGTTGCCGTTGCAAGCGCGAAACTTTCCGGTCCCGAGGTATCCAACGTCGGTATCTGTATTCCGTCGGCAAAACTGATTCGTCTGATGGAATTGAACGGATTAACACCTGCCAAAGTTCCCGAAAAAAACCCAGAGCAAACTCCCGCCGCGATTTTCAAGCAATCCAGCCCTTCTGTTGTTCTGATTTTGGTTGAAAAGGTCGATTCTGTCAATTCACAAAACAACCTCAGCGGAAATTCAAACGTAAAGCCGGGTAAATCCAAGCCCATTGATTTTTCTATTTATACAGACGGGGCAATAACAGTCGGAAATCAAATCGTCGTTCCGCCGGATAAAGTTCATAAAGTTGACTTGCTTCCCGGTCAGACGTGGCTGGGACCGCGATTGTATACAAAACGCTCGTACTATGCCCAATCCCAGAAATCCGTCCCGGTTGCCTTTGGTCCGGATGCCGTCAAGGCCCAAAATCAGGTTCGCGATCAATTCAAATCAGAACTAGCGGCCGCTAAAACGGAAGCACAAAAATCAACCCTGGCCGATAAAATCGCCTTGACCGGACGAACGGAATCCGATCCGGCTAAACAGTTCGCGCTGTACAATTTCGCTCGATTGCTGGCCGCGCAATCGGGAAATATAAAACAAACCCGATTGATTGTCGAGGCGATGCTGGACAACTGGACTTTTGATCCTTATACTGCGGAAATTTCGTCTTTAATGGATGTTGGTAAACATATAAGCACCTCACAACAATGGCTCCAATTAGGCTTCTGGGCGATTGACCTTCAAATTCAGGCGAACAATAAAAACGATTCCGTCAATTCAGAACGGTTGCGGAAAATTGTAGAAGTTGCGATGAAGAAATCGCCCGACGGCGGAAAGATATTAACTGCTAAGCTGATTAAACCGGGTTGCAATACAGTTCCCGATGAAATGGCTAATCTTAACGTGATGCTTCCGACCAGCTCGCAGCTAAATCCTCAAACGCGGAATATTTTCGATTATATTGCATCCATGGTAAATAATCAGTCGGTTGTTCGCTCTCCGATGGCAGGCAATACGTTTAACGGAACGGCGGTTGATTCCATTTTACCACAAGGCGGAATGATGATCGGATTGGAAATTACGTTCAATCAAAGCAAGGGCGTCAGCAGCGTTACGCCGTTATATAAATCAATGGTTAATAATCGACAGGATTTTATTCGCGGTACAACAATCGGATACCCCGGTCTGGCTCCGTCTCAAGTTATCGCCCGAAACGGATACGCGCTGTCCGGCTTGCGTATTGTCGGCTCGGAAGAATTGGAGGGCTGCGGCGGTATTCAACTTCAATTTTCTAAAATATGTCAGCAAGGTTTACTTATTGACGATACGTATCCCTCGTACTTTGTCGGACGGGGCGATTCGTCCAGTTCCTCGACTTTTATCGGAAACGGAGGAATAATCGTCGGACTTCAAGGACGAATCAGCGATCCCGATTTGCATCAATTGCTCGGCTTGGGCGTAATCGTCGTCCCGCAAGGTGATTGAGGGCAATCTCGGTGATTGATGGCAATCTCGCGGACAAGCAGGCGGATTTTTTGAATCAAAATTATCATTTTGCGAAAAAATCCTTCTCTTTTTGCTTATCCTACTTGATTAATTGTTCTTCGTAGAGTAAAATTGACTCATTGATTCCGATTGAATCATATTTTCCCCGGCGATGCATTCTTTTTGCCGGAACCGACATGTTTCGCGTTCCACGTTTAAAAAAAGAATTATCGTTTGAAGAGGGGAAGAACGCGAAAATCCGTTTTTCGTATGTAATCAGTAAATTCAAATTTAACCCAGGACAACTATTATTATGAAACAATTATTGAACACGATGTTAATTTGTTCAGTCTGTTTTCTCGGTTCCCTTCAGGCTGCCGAGCAATGCTCTGCCGTTGCAACAGCTACGGGCTGCAACGCAAAAGCGGCTTCAACCATTTCCAACGATCAGGGCTGTATTAAAACCGAAACATGGGGAAAAACGCCGTGCGGAAAACAGATTTATCTGTACACCTTAAAAAATACAACGGGTATGACTATGACCTGTACCAACGCGGGCGGTCGAATCGTCTCTCTAACCGCTCCCGATAAAAACGGCAAGCAGGAAAATATTGTTGTCGGATACGATTCAATCGAAAAGTACGACGAAAATACCCCGTTTTTCGGTGCTTTTATCGGACGATACGGAAATCGTATTGCAAACGGAAAATTTGTGATTGACGACGTAACGTACAATCTGGACATAAACGAACCTGAACATAACGTTACTTTGCATGGAGGAAGCAAGGGATTCGATAAACGATGGCTGGAAGGCAGAATCAATCTGACGAAAATCGGTCCGTCGGTTACCTTTACAATCAACAGCAAAGACGGCGACCAGGGTTTCCCCGGTAATATGATTGCCTCGGTTACCTATACCCTGTCCAATTCCAACGAATTGATCTGTCATTATACCGCAACTACCGATAAACCAACCGTCTGTAATTTAACGCAGCATACCTATTTCAATCTGTCAGCAGGCGATTTATCCCAGACGAATCTGAACGCCGATTTGGAATTAAAAATCAACGCCGATAATTATACCCCGGTTGATAAAAACCTGATTCCTACCGGAATCGCTCCGGTTGCCGATACTCCTTTTGATTTCCGTCAATATAAGGCTATCGGGAAAGACCACAACGTAGACTGCCAGCAATTCACTTTTACCGGCGGATACGACCATAACTGGGTTTTGAACAAGGAAAAAGCGGGCGAAATGAGCTTGGCCGCCTCGCTTAAAGATAAAAAATCAGGACGTGTGATGGACGTTTTAACTACCGAACCCGGCGTTCAGTTTTATGCCGGCGTTGCTTTGTCAGGCAAAAATATCGTCAACGGAAAACCGGTAAACAAACGTTCTACTGTTTGTCTGGAAACGCAGCATTATCCTGATTCTCCCAATCACCCAGATTTTCCGACTACAACCCTTCGCCCCGGCGAAACCTACGATTCTACGACAATCTTCAAATTTACCGTAGAAAAATAATAGGCGTAAATCCCATTCATGGCACCAATTTTAAGGCGTTTTACGGAGAATAAATCAGAACATTCTTCGTAAAACGCCGCTTTTATGGAGGTCAAGAAAACAATCTAAAAAATGAATCCGGTTTGTCAAGTACGACTTTACAGAACTTGACGATCGGGAAGAGAGGGGAAAAGGCGTCCCCCTAAGCTCCCAACTGAAATCCGCAGATTGCAGTCCGGGGCGATTGAGATTGTCTTCCCAACTTTGCCCCGAATTGAAATTATACCTCGAATAATTAATTTTCCGTACAGGTAAATACTTGCATACCGGATTCAAATGTACATGTAAATAAAATAACTATCCGCAATTTAATCGTCCGTCTGTTGGGGGGATTACTCGTAGGCTGGCTGGGGAATAACCCGAGTCGGACGCGGATTCGGTTTTACTTCCAGCTGTCCGGGCGTAATACTAATTTGAGTGGTTCTTTCGCCCGGATAAGCTGAATTTGGCGAATTGGAATTATCGACCGAATTAGAATTATTACCGAGATTGGAGTTATTTCCTGCAATTGAATTATTATCGGGATTGGAGTTGTAACCAGCCGTTGTATTAGCGGCGTTTGCGGGGGCGCTGCTTCCAAAAGCCGGACTGGTTACCGCAGAGGCGACTCCGGCCGAGGTTACATTCGTCGGAGAACTGACCGCAAGTTGCTGTTGCGATTCGGGGTCTTCAACTGGTTTCCAGCGCAACGGAGGCTTGCTTGCGGCAACTTGTTGCTGCGGGTTATCAAGCGGATCGGCGCACCGATTTTTACTGGTATCTTGCATATACCAGCCGTTTTTATAGCCGGTTGGTTGGCAG
>CAYZMZ010000044.1:0-5497 GCA_964479655.1 uncultured Planctomycetaceae bacterium | reverse complement strand
CGAATTACCTTGATTCTGCGATACTTGCCCGTCAACCGAGGCGTTGTTTGCCAGCATCGAAGTTCCGTTCGCGGCGTTCTGACATCGATTTAGTGTCCGCGGCGGCGACAATCGGGTTTCACCCACCAAAGAGGCGTATTGCGACTTCTGTGTAGTTTCGCAGCCCTGAAACAGACCTAAAGTCAGTAATAACAGGGGAAACAAACAAATATATAATTTCATTTTATAGACTCCTTCCGGGATTTTCTACATATTAATAGATGTTATATAGACAATTTTCCGGATTCTGTCCAGAGGAAAATTGAATTTTCTGAAACTTTTTTGTCTTATACTGATTCCACTTGAAATTTTCCGGCTTGCAGTATCAGGAAACAGCCGATTTATTTCGCCATAATCCGTAAAACAGGGCATTTTTATTCCTACGGTAATAAAATCCAAACGGCATCGGTAGAAAAAATCAAGTCGTCATAGTAATAATTTTTGTTTCAAACGAATCAAAGCCCCTTCTATTCCCTTCTATCCCTTTTTCAACCGCAGAGGGGGGGATAGACAAAAAAGCCGCAACAACGATAATAGCAAGAAGTCGATACGCTGGTTTCACTTGAAATTTTTCGATTTAGACGACCGTTAAATCAGCCGTAAACCTGCCGTTAAATAAGCCGTTAAATAAGCCGTTCATTTCGCCCCCATCGGCAAAACAAGGTTCAGTTCAATTTATCGGGGAGGAAACAAAACGGTGTCAAAAGAGAAAATCAGGTGATTACAGCATAAAATCCCAATAATTGCATATTAATCACACTTTATGATAAATAATTTGGAACCACAAAATAACGTATGTGATTTATCCTCCGGTCAAACGGCAGATATAATCGGTATGGAACTGCCCGATAAAATTCAGGAACGCTTGGCGGGGCTGGGCTTAAATTTAGGCGCTCGATTCGTTCTAATTCAAGGCGGAAACGGTACGCCCTACGTTTTAGCGGCAGACGAAACCCGCATCGCTATTGGAGCCGATTTAGCAGATAAAATATTTGTAAAACCTCAAACAGCTTCAGGAAATCCTGCTTGATCTTCAATATAACTAAACTATTGTGCATATACATTCAGACCTGTTGATCGCCCTTGTCGGGCAGCCGAACTGCGGAAAATCATCGCTTTTTGAAGCGTTAACCGGAGTTCATCAGGAAATCGGGAATCATGCGGGAATTACCGTCGAAAAGAAATCGGCGCATTATCACGACGGCGAGCGCCGGGTGGAGGTTGTAGATCTGCCTGGGATGTACAGTCTCAATTCAACTTCGCCTGAAGAACGCGTTGCGCGGGATTTTATTCTCCTGGAACGTCCTGAAGCCGTCGTTGTTGTTGTAGACGCCTCGAATTTAAGACGGCATTTATCGCTTTTACTGCAAATTTTGGAAATGCAGTATCCGACTATCGTTTGCTTAAATATGACCGATGTCGCCGAGCGTCGAGGGGTTATCGTCGATGCAAAAAAATTGGAATCGGTCTTGGGCGTTCCGGTAGTAGAAACGATTAATTCTACCGGAGAGGGAATTGATAAAGTCAAGCAGGCAATTGGTAATATCGCCGCGCATTGCAATCACGAATCAACCGGCTGGCGGATGGATTACGGCTCCGAACTGGAGCTTTGGATTGGGGAATTGGCGGCTGAATTATCTCTGCGGCCTCATTTAATGGAGGATTTCTATCCCCGATGGCTGGCGATTAAATTGCTGGAAAAAGACCGGTACGCCCGACGTATTATTCAGCATCATACGCATGACGATAACTGGGAAGAGATACTCAAATTTTACGAACATTTAAATCAGGCTTTTGAAAGCGACTACGGGCATACGGCGTTGCAGTCGATGGTTCGTTCCCGATGGCAGTATGCGGCAGAAATAGATCGCCAATGCGTCCAACGGCGCAATAAGCCCGGCAGCGCGAAGTCAGATAAAATTGATAGAATCGCTTGCCATCCTATTTGGGGACTGGTTTTAGCGGTTATCATTTTACTGGTTACCTTTCAGTTGACCTTTCAAATAGCCGACGGCTGGAGTTGGGTTCCGCTTCCCGGCGGCTGGTCGACGCCGGTCGACGCGCTTTCGGTTTTGGTTCAAAATGTTTTACCTGAAAAGCTGGCGACCTGGTTTTCTCCGGTTGATTCAGAATCGTGTTTGGAAACCTTCAAAGCAACTCCGCTGGGATCGCTTTTATTAGACGGCGTTTTAGCGGGCGTAGGAGGCGTTTTGGTTTTCCTGCCGGTTATCTTTACGATGTTTTTATTTCTGGCGATTTTAGAATTGAGCGGATATATTTCTCGCGTTAGTTTAGTTATGGATCGAATCTTGCGCCGATTTGGGCTATGCGGTCAGAGTATGCTGCCGTTAGTTTTATCGGGCGGAATTGTCGGCGGCTGCGCGGTTCCCGCCGTTTACGCAACGCGAACGATGGATAATTTTCGACAGAAATTAATTACGATGCTAGTCGCTCCTTTTATGAACTGCGGCGCGAAAGTTCCGGTTTATTTACTGCTGACAACGGCGTTTTTTACGGGGGCGTACAAGGGATTTGTATTTGGACTGCTGATATTTTTATCCTGGTTTTTTACCTTGACAATCGCTTGGATATTAAGTCGATTTGTACTTCGGGGAGATCAACTGCCGCTGTTGCTGGAATTACCCGCCTATCAGCTGCCGACCGTTCACGGAGTATTGGAAAAGGCGTTTTGGCAATCCTGGGATTTTCTGTCCAAAGCGGGTACGGTGATTCTGGCCGCTAATATTATAATTTGGGCTGCGATGTACTATCCGGCGGTAAACAAAACAACCGCACAGGAAAAGCATCTGTCTTCTTTGGAAGCGTCTTATGCAGGGCAAATTGGCGGAGCGATAACCCCCGTTTCGCAACTGGCGGGTTTTGATACCAAAGATAACATTTCTCTAATCGGCGGTTTGGCGGCAAAAGAAATTATTATCAGTACCCTGGCTACGGCGTATCAGTTAGAAACGGATGAGCAGGAAACCTCGGACGATAACAGTCAGGAATCCCGCACGGCGTTAGTCAAGAGGCTGACCGAAGATTCCAATTGGACTATTCCCAAAACGATGGCTTTTTTGTTATTTGTGATGTTATATTCACCTTGTTTGGCAACTCTGACGGTTATCTGGCGTGAATCCGGCAGTATCAAATGGGCGATTTTTGCTTTTGCCTTCAATACCGCAGTTGCTTTTTGTGTAGCGGTATTTGTCTATCAAATTTTGAAGTTATTCATATAATCAGGGGAACATTCGTATAAAATGGACATCAATGAAATAATCGAAACGTTTTTGCAGCCCTTCGCTCCGGTTGAACTGGCGGAAGAGTGGGATAACGTCGGTCTGCTTATCGGACATCGAAATCAGACGGTAAATTCTATTATGACCTGTTTGACGATAACTCCGGAATCGGTATCCGAGGCGGTGGAAAAATCGGTGGATTTAATCATATCGCACCATCCTTTTCCGTTCCATTCAACCAAGCGGCTTACCGACGATTCAGTTGTCGGGCGTCTGATTTTACCGCTAATCGAAAACCGAATTGCGGTCTACAGTCCCCATACGGCATTCGATTCTGCCCAACGGGGTATCAACCAGCGAATTGCGCAGGGAATCGGACTAAATGAAATTCAAGCGATAAAAGTCTTGGATCCGCAATCGGGAGCGGGAATCGGCAGAATCGGAACGCTTCATTCTCCGATGTTGCTGGAAAAGCTGGGAGAAACCGTGCGGGATTTTCTTAATTGTACAAATATAGACTTGGTTGGACCGCCTGATAAGTTGGTTCGTCGGGTTGCGATTACCTGCGGAGCGGCGGGGTCGCTGTTTGAATTGGTGGTCAACTCGCGTGCGGACGCTTTGATTTTAGGAGAAACAAATTTTCATACGTATTTAGACGCCCGCGCCAACGATTTAGGTCTGATTTTACCGGGACATTTTGCCACCGAACGGTTTGCGTGCAGTCAGCTTGCCGACGAATTGAGCGACGCATTTCCCCAGCTTGCCGTTTTCGTTTCCCAATCGGAAAAAGAACCTCAATGGAAGCTGAAATAGCGGTATTGTATGTGATATTTCAAAAAGTGTGCCCCACTGAAACAATAGTAAACCGGTTCCACTTGACTTTTTCCAGTTTGCATAACAAACATCAGCGTTTTATTTTCGCCCCAATTGATGAAACAAAGCGTTGTTTGATTCTGGAGGGCGAAATCAAAACGACATCAAGAAGAAAAAATCACGTAGTTATAGTATAAATCATAAATCAAACGCCCTTTCTCCCCTTGAAATCTTGTAATTCTTCTGGTATAATCAATTTAATGGATTTTTTAACCATATAAAACTTGGTCAGATAATACAACAACGCCAAATCCGACCTCGGCTTTGAAGTTGAATTGTATTAAGGATCCACCTGAAATTTCCCGGTTTATGTAACCATAAACCAGACGTTTTATTTCGCCCGGATCGATAAAACAAAGGGCTTGATTCGATTTTTACAGCGAATTAAAACGGCGTTTCACTTGACTTTTTCCGGTTTTTATAACAAAAATCAGTCGTTTCATTTCGCCGCAATCAATAAAACAAAGGGTTGTTTTATTCTGTTTGGGCGAAATCAAAACGACGTCAAGAGAAAAAATCACGTAGTCATAGTATAAAACGGTGTTACGGGGAAAATCAAGTAATCCTATTATAACAGTTCAGAAAACTTTATACAAGCCCACCCCCCGAAAAATCCTACCGTAGAATCGTCCGTTGATTCTGCAACGCTAACCGTTCCCCGCCTTGCAGGGTACATCAACCTCTGTTTTTAGAAAGGTTTGTATGCGACAGATTATTATCGCTTTGATGTTTTCTCTTACCGCGTTTTTTATAACGCCGATTCCCGCCTCCGAAGTCCCGACTGATCCATATTCCGTTGTTTGGGAAACGCCCAGTTCGGATTATAACGGCTCAATGCCGTTGGGTAACGGCGAAATCGGTCTCAATGCGTGGGTAAATCCGCAGGGGGAATTGGAATTTTTTATTTCTCGAACCGATTGTTGGGATCGCGTGGGGCGCTTGCTGAAAATCGGCGGCGTAAAAATTTCTACCGGCTTGGAATTAACTCCCGAACAGATTCGACAGAATTTCTCTCAAAAACTCGATACGCAAACGGGAATCTTAACCATCGTTTACGGCGAATTGGGAAATCAGACGCGATTACAGGTTTGGGTAGACATCAATCGCCCTGTTATCGTCGTCCAGATTCAAACCGATAAACCCAGCCGTCCGAAGGCGATGGCAAATTTATGGAGAACCCGTCCGATTACCCTCCACAGCAATGCCGCCGGGGATTTGGGCTATGGTCAGACGATAACCTTTCCGCCGGATACGATTTTATCGAGCGATCAACTTTCACGCGGTCAGATCGGCTGGTATCGTGATAACGGCAGTCAAACGCCCGAGTTCCTGGCGGCGGCGAAAAT
>CAYZMZ010000043.1:1864-12971 GCA_964479655.1 uncultured Planctomycetaceae bacterium | reverse complement strand
TACGAATAAAAACTTCACGTTTTATCGATTAATGCGAAATGAAACGGCTGGTTTATGATAATACAAGCCGGAAAATTTCAAGTGGAGTCAAAATGTTATTCATTTTTCACGTCAATGGTATCTTTCTGATCGGTGTTAAATGGCGTTAAATCGGGTTGGACGATAAAATCCAGCTTTTTCGTTGAAAATCCCTCTGGGGGAGGAATCGTGTCTTTGCACAACTTTTTTCCGTAATAGGCGTCTATTTTCTCATGCAATTTATATTTGTCTTTTTTATGAAAATTTATGACATATATTTGATACAGTGTTAATTGCGTGATAGCCTCCTTGGTGATAAACTCCGGGGAGAAGTCGTCTGACGGCCCCATTAAGCTATTGTAAAAGTTACTAGGTAAGACAGAGCGCCAACCATTGGAGGGACTAGCATACATCCATATTATACCAAACATTTGTTTATGATAGCCCACAAGTATCCATTTTTCCGTTTTGAAAACAAACCCCTGCTTTTTTAGAAACAGAGAGTAGGGAGTATCACAATATTCTGTATGCAATAATAAAAATCCAATAGAATGGCACGTTTTTTCTCTTCCAGAGTAGGTATCCATATATGATGCAACCGTATGTCCGTAAATAAGATACGTTAAAACACATAAGGCTATAATAGCTTCAATAATTAATTTTAAATAGGAGATAAATTTATTCATGTAAGCTACCTTTAAATTTGAAACCTCAATATCAATGATTAAACGAAAATCCACGCCAAACCGGATTTTTATGAGTATAATTTCAATTCATGGCAAATTTTGGAAAGACAGTCTCCATAGCCCCGGACTTTAGTTCTATTATACACAAAATTCGTTGTCGTGTAAAGACGGTTACAATCTTTTTAGGGAATCGAAAAAATGGATTTCAATTTCCCCTATTAATAATAAGAATCCAAAGTCGAAAAATGTCACGCAAAAAATCCCGAAAATCTTAAAATTAGTCGAAAATAGTCGAAAAAGATTTTGAAATTGATAAAATAGGGGGGACCGAAACTTCCTTTTGCGGCTCCAATTTTACGGCGTTTTATGGAGAAAACAACCAGAAAATCTGACGTGCCCGTAACCTCAATGACGGGAACAGAGATACACCTACCTATCTGCCGCCGTAGACGGCGGAAAAGTAGGTGATTATCTGTGCAGCTCCGGATTGAAGTCCGGGGTTATGGAGAAGACCGTCCAGATGTCGGAACCGGATCGGTTTAAGCGGCGTTCAAAAATCTGCGTAATATACGGGCTATTAAATGAATGTTGCTCACGAGGACGTCCGCGCTCTAAATATATTTCCGTCCAGCGAGGTATTCTCAAGCAACGCGAATTACCGGTTCGAGGTCGGTATCGTGGCGGTTCAACCGCTATGCGGTTGGGCGAAGCTTTTTGTCGTACTATTCCGTGGGCTTCGCACACGGCTATGAACATTCAACCGCTACGCAGTTGAACTAATCCGGTGTCGGCACCTCCTCCGTAACTCGGTACTTCAGCGGCGGGAGGGTTGACAATCTAAAAAAGAATCCCGTTCGTCGAGTGCCGTTTTGCAGCACTCGACGAACGGGAAGATTGAAAAAAGCGTTTTTTTCGCTTCGGACTATCGTCCGAAGTTATGGAGATTGTCTTTCTAAAATTTGTCGTGAATGGAAATTATCCCCATCCCTGCGGGAAACTATTACAAGTCTTTCCCGCAGCATTTTTTATATTTTTTCCCGCTTCCGCACGGACACAGGTCGTTTCTTCCGATTTTCGCCTCGGTTCGACGAATCGGTTCTTTCTTCTCGGAGGATTGAGAATTGTCAATCGCCTCCTTTTGCTGCTGACTTATATCGGAATCCTTCGCCATTGAGGACGCGGTGTTGGCCGATTGCTCATGAACCGCCTGCTGCTGCTTCCAGACAGATCCTAAAAAGCGGTCGTCAACCTGCTGTTCCATTCGATAAATAACGCTGGTAACTTGATCGCCGACCGATCCCCATAGTTCTTCAAACGCCTTCATACCTTCGCGTTTGTATTCAACCTTGGGGTCTACCTGAGCGTAACCGCGCAAGCCGACCGTAGAACGCAGATGATCCATAACTAACAAATGCTTTTTCCAGGCGGAATCCACGATTTGCAAAACCAACGCCCGTTCCAGCTTGCGCATTTCAGGACGATACCGATCTTCGACAAATTCCAAAATTCGACGTTCCATTTCATCTATCGGAACCGTTTCCAAATACTCAATTTTAAGCTGAACGTCCCATTTATCCTTAAACTGACCAGCGAGGTCTTCCAACGCTTTGCGTCCGTTTTCGTCCAAGGAGAAAATATCTTTTCCGCTGGAACTCTTTCCGTACTGAGCGATAAATTCCTGCGCTAGTTCGCGTGCCTTGACCATACATTTATCGCCGGTTTCCAACTCCGTTCGGGAATATTCCTGAAGCAAGTCTTCGATTTGCTGACGCTGCTTATTTTTCAATTCGTCCAAAGGCAAATCCTTTTTGAAGCGCGCTTTAACCCATTCTATAATCGTTTCCCGATCATAATGCTTGGATCCCATTGCATCGTAAGAAGTTGCGTGAATCAATCCCGCCATAACAGGGAATTTAATTTCCTTTTCTCGATAGGCGGCAATCGCTTTGGTGCGAACCAGTTCTTTCAATTCGTCTAATTCCAGGCTTTTAACGGTTTCAAAATCCAAGTCGATATCAAACTTGTTTTTCAGCCATTTGATCGCTGCTCGGCGTCCGTAATAGGGGTCTAAAAGTCCCTTACCCGGTTCCAGGGAAACCTTTTCGATGGCGTTGCGAACCTTGTCGACTAAAAACGTATCTAACGATTCCATCGGCTGAGCTTTCAAATCGCGTTCGCGTAAACTGCAATTCCATCGCGTATTAATAGAACGGGTGAGGGCTTCCCAGTTCCATTCGTCTTCCTCGGCATCGTCGGGAATATTTTCCTGAATGGCGTCCATAACCACCGATTCAGCCATTCGATTCGCCTCGTCCTTGGCGTAAATGTCCGCCTCTTCAAAAGTCATGTTGCGAAAATCCCGTGCGTCCAATTCGATAGAAAGCTCCTTGGAGGCAAACGCGGCAAAGGTTTCTTCGTTGTATCCCTTGGCTAAAAATCGGGTGAGATTATCGTTGATTTGCTTGTCTACCATGCTGAGAATAAGCGCACGGCAATCCGCTCCTTCCAATATATTTTGACGGTAACCGTAGGTTCGCTTACGCTGTTCGTCCATCACTTCGTCGTATTCGAGCAGATTTTTACGAACTTCAAAGTTTCGTTCTTCGACCTTCTTTTGCGCGCCTTCAACTCGACGAGAAACCATTTTGGATTCTATCGCCTGTCCTTCTTCCATTCCTAACCGGGTGAGAATATTTTTAACCCATTCCCCGGCAAAAATACGCATTAAATCGTCTTCCAGAGACAGGAAAAATCGGCTGGAACCGGGGTCTCCCTGACGACCGCAACGCCCGCGTAACTGTAAATCGATACGGCGCGCTTCATGGCGTTCAGATCCAATTACGTGCAAACCGCCTAAAGTGCAAACCTCTTTGCCCGCTTCTTTGGTATGCTCGCGTTCTTCGATCTCTTTTTCCAACGCCTTCCATTCCTCTTGCGGAACGTCCAGTTTAGACGTATATTTTTGCTGTAAGATAGACCACGCCAACGCCTCGGGGTTACCGCCGAGAATAATATCCGTTCCTCGACCTGCCATGTTGGTAGCAATCGTAACCGCGCCTTTGCGTCCTGCCTGGGCGATAATCTCCGCCTCGCGTTGATGATGCTTCGCGTTTAATACTTCGTGCTGAATCCCTCGCCGGGTAAGCATTTCAGACAGCTTTTCGCTGTTTTCTACGGACGTTGTACCAACCAGCAACGGACGTCCTTTATGATCAATTGCTTCTATCTTATTTTGCGGAATCGTAGTCGGCGTTTTTTCGCCCTTGAGAATTATCTCTACAAATTCCGGACTTTCTTTAACAATATCTCCCAACAACAAATTATCTTGCCCTTTAACGGTCAGACAATCCCATCGATTCATTCGTTCGATTTCGTCGACAATCGCTTTATACTTTTCGTTGACCGTTCGATAAATTTGATCCGGGAAATTGCGCCTGGCAATCGGCTTGTTGGTCGGAATAGTAATTACGTCCAACTTATAAATTTTCCAAAATTCGCCAGCCTCGGTCATCGCAGTACCCGTCATACCGCTGATTTTACGATACAGTTTGAAAAAGTTCTGCAACGTAACGGTAGCCAGAGTTTGATTTTCCTGCTTGACTTTAACGTTTTCTTTGGCTTCAACCGCCTGATGTAAACCGTCAGACCAGTTTCTGCCGGGCATTAAACGACCGGTAAACTCGTCCACGATAACAATTTCGCCATCTTCCGATATAATATAATTAACGTCCTTTTTGTATAAATGACGTGCTTTAAGAGCGTTGTCAATTAAATGAGGCCATTCCATGTGATCTTGGGTATAGAAACTTTCTACTCCCGCTAATTTTTCCGCATGCCGAACCCCGGCATCGGTCATATTAGCGGTATGGTCTTTCTCGTTGACCTCAAAATCCACTCCTTTTTCCAGCTGGGCGGCGATTTTATCCGCTTCTTTGTACATTCGTACATCATCGTCGGCTCCGCCGGATATAATCAGCGGGGTTCTCGCTTCATCGATAAGGATATTATCTACTTCGTCGATAATTGCGAAGTTAAGACGTCCTTGGGATTGCTGTAATTCTTTGGGGTAGCGCCAGTCGCCTTTGGCTGCCGGACGCATGTTATCTCGCAGATAATCAAAACCGAACTCGTTGTTGGTTCCGTAGGTAATATCGCATTGATACGCCTTCTGACGGTCATCGGTTTCCATTTGAGATTGAATAACCCCGACCGTTAAACCCAAGAACAGATAGATTTTTCCCATCCATTCCATATCGCGGCGGGCTAGATAATCGTTGACCGTAACCACGTGAACGCCCCGTCCTTCCAGCGCGTTAAGATAGGCAGGCAACGTAGCAACCAACGTTTTTCCCTCGCCGGTCATCATTTCAGCGATAGCTCCGGAATGCAATACCATACCGCCGATAAGCTGAACGTCAAAATGCCTCATTCCAAGCACTCGTTTTCCCGCTTCGCGGCAGACGGCAAACGCCTCGATAAGAATATCGTCCAGCGTTTCGCCTTTATCTAACCGAGCACGGAATTTATTGGTCTGATCTTTGAGTTCTTCGTCAGACATCGCGGCGTACTTGGGTTCCAGCTGATTGATGGCGTCAACCTTAGGTTGCAGCTTTTTTACGTATCTGGCGTTTGACGACCCAAACAGGTTGGTTATAGACCGTTCGATTCCGCGGCTGATACCCGTACAAATATCACAAATTGCGTCCCAAATGCGGGGTAATAAATCGCCCATAATATTAATAATCCTTTTTGCGGGTTAATTTTGTTAATTATAACTTTTACTGCCGGAGTTGTTTCGGATTAGTTTTTAATCTAATCTATTTTTTCGCAATAGACGCCCCCCAAAAGGGTTGGGACAATAATCCTATTGCGGCGATAATTCGTTTGTTAACTTATTGTCAATTTACTGTTGACGAAAAAACTCAGGTAACTATAACATAAATCTCTATGTCAAGATTCTACATTATAGCGATTTTTAAAAATAAGATAAGAGGAATATCCCAATTTTGACGAAAATATCAAAGGTTTTTTCTTAATTTTGAAGTCCTTGATATGATAAACCTAAAATTATTCGTATTAACTATTGGATTTCTCTGTCCTCAGACAGAATTATACAATCCGATTCCATTTGATTTTTACAGAAAGTGCCTTTATAAATCAGACATTTTATGATACCTCAGACGCTTTATGTAAAAAACGATTCAATTTTAAAACTACTATGGTATACCAACTTTGATTATTATCCCTAAAATTTCCCGAAAAGGGCTTCTTCCCCTTGACGAAAAAATCAATCAACGGTATACTTTTTTTCGTACGATTATTTTATTTATTTCAGTATGCGGTATCGGATTACCCGAATTTTTCTCTTGAATGTTTTGATCAGACAAAAAAGTACGGTCGAAATACCTGATAGTTTTTCTGTTTTTAGGTTTTTTATATGATAGAGAAAAAAACTTTTTGATTCGTGTACTTTCATCGTATTTTCCATTTTCATTTATTTTTTATCCCAATTATTATGACTTTACTTATTATTCGAGTTGTGTTCGTTGCTATGATGAGCGGTTTGGGGGTCGCAATCATCAATTCCGATTTGATTGGAAACGTGGCGTGGTTGCCCCCGTTGGTCGTTTTAGGATTAATGCTGGTTTCAGCGATTGTAATTCTCGTTGATTCCCTCATTCCGCATAAAAAAATCGATGCAATTACAGCGATTTATTTCGGCTTGATTGTCGGACTGTTCATTTCTTACATGTTTTCTCTGGCTTTAACTCCGCTGTTTACCAGCAACGCCCCAGACAGTAAGTATATGCAAACAATACAGCCATTTGTTCAGCTGTTTATTTCTACTGTAACCTGTTATATAACTACCAGCTTGCTGCTTCAAACCCGAAACGATTTCCGCATGATTCTGCCTTACGTAGAATTTAAGAAGGATGTCCGTAGTTCCCGACCTTATGTTTTGGATACCTCGGCGATTATAGACGGACGAATTGCCGATATTTTAGCCACTGGAATTTTCGACAGTCCGTTAATTATGCCGCGAAGTGTAATTTCAGAAATTCAAAACTATGCGGACAGTTCCGATAAACTCCGCCGTGCCCGCGGACGGCGCGGCTTGGATATTCTTAATCGGCTTCGTAACGATTCCAGAATTGATCTTCAAATTATGGATTCCGATTCCAAAGAACTGCTTCAGTACCCGGAAGACGCCCGATTGGTGTTGTTGGCCAAATCTCTGGAAGGCAAACTGATTACCAGCGATTATAATCTGTCGAAAGTCGCTCAGCTTCACGGCGTTCCGTCTTTGAATCTGAATGATTTATCAAACGCTTTGAAACAGGTATTTGTACCTGGTGAACAAATAGATGTTCAATTGGTAAAATCGGGTGAAGAACCGACTCAGGGGGTAGCTTATTTGCCGGACGGAACGATGGTTGTCGTTGAAAACGGACGCGCGGATATTGGAAAACAGGTTAAAATTACGGTTACCAGCGTTTTGCAAACCAGTGCGGGAAGATTGGTATTCGGCAAGATTGAAAAATAGTCGATTTTGATGTTCAGGGCGACAAATACGTCGCCCCGTCGAACAACGGAATGCGGTATTCAAAAAATCTCAGAATCTTCTTTCAGGTTCCTTTTTCCATCTGTCGCAAAAGTAGGCGTTTTATGGAGGATTGAATAACTGCTTCCGTGGTAAAAGGCATCCAAAAACATGCCGCGAATTACAATTATTCTCTTTACGGATTGTTCAGCAGCATAAAATCTTTGGATTGACGTACAATTTCGCAGACCGAGTCAAAGGTTTCCATTGAAACCATCACAGCAATAATAACAACCGCGCAGGCGCCCAATTTCAAGTAGTTGTTTCCGGTAATTTTATAAATCGGTAAGACAATCAGCGGAATATACGCCCAGCCAAAATAGGAGCTGTACAGCATCATTCCGTTTTCCCGACTGCCCCAGCCCATCACGCCCATCAGAAAAAATCCGAATAGAATCCATAAAAAACAACACTGAACAAAACGAACCTTGATAAACAATATCGCCGATATAACGCATACGGCGGAAATTACAATCGCGCTCAAGTAAATTGTCGGGGGAATATCCTGGGGAAGTACCTGAAGTACGACGCCGTCCTGAAATAAGACGGCGGGAGAAAAAAGAATAGAATATACAAAATGCAAGTACTGTTCAATCTTATTGACCGGTCCCAGCTGGCTGGAATCTATATCGGCGTAAACAGAAAGTGCCTCAACCCGCTGATTCAGATTGAAGAGCAATCCGAATTTGCTAAAGACAATAACAGATCCCAGTCCGACGGCAATCAATTCCAACGTACTGTTGATAAACGATTTCACGCTTTTCGCCGTCGCGGTAAAAAAGTAGATTACCGGTATAATCGAAGTTGCAATCGTTCCGATGGCCGCCATCGCCATCAAATCGTAGCCAATAGAATCTTCCTGCTGTTGCTGTTCGGTTTGATTCTGACGTATTAAAACGCTGTATCCGATAAAAATAATCAACGCCAGCAAAGAAAACGCATATTGTTCTACCGTTAAAGCAAAAACAACCGTCGAGTACGCAACACTGTACAATAATACAACAGACCAGGCAAATGATTCGTCGGTAAACGAAGCAATAATCCGTTTAATAATAACGCCGACGACGGCAAAAGAACCGATCTGTAAAAAGGCGATGGCTACCGAATAGACGTATTTATATCCGAACAGACCCGGCAAAGAAAAACTGAACAGAATCGCCAAAACGTGAGCAATCATAGCAAACGGCGCACTGAAAACCGCAAGCAGCGGTTGGCGAATATCGTTTGCGCTGGAGGTATTATTGCAAAAGGTATCCCCGTCGATAAGCAACGCGGAATCGCTGACAGAAATACCCATCGGAAAATCAGACGTCTTGTTTTCTATGGGCATCGGATAAGTAAAAACCGAACTTTGGATAGCAATAATCGCTAAAATTACCGTTCCAATTCCCCAATAAAGCCCAAAGTAAAGCCATTCATGAGGGCTAAAACTGCGGAAAAATTGCACCGCTCCGGGAGCTAGTTGCTGATATAACCAACGCCAGCCGATATACAAAAAAGGAATGCAAACCAACGCGGCTATAACGCCCCCTTGATAAAAAAGCGGCTCGTACTGACTTGCATCGATTTTATTGATTTCGCAATAGCGATTAATAAATCCCCAACGCGTCCAAATCGGAAATTTAAGTGTAATCCAGGTCGTAAATCCCGTCAACGACACAACGAACGATTCTCCTTCGGGAGAAATACGGTTCTTCCATAAACTTAGTATATTATTGTAATATAACAGGATTAGACAGACCGCAATCGCCAGTATTTCCGTTCCGACCAACGCTCCCAGTACCAGCGGCATCTTGCTTTTAGCGACATCGCGTACTACCGGGACGTTTACCAAAATAAATGTTACCGTAGAAATCGTAACCAAAAAACTCAGCAGAAATCGAGCGATTATCTTAAACATAAATATTCTGACTGTTCCTGTATTTTGACGTATTATATTATATTTTACGGTCTGGATTAAACGATCGGGAAAAATCTGACAAAACTCTAAGTTGTTTTTTATTTTAACCGATAGACGAACAATTGCAACTACCCGTCAGATAAACGATATTCGATCAACGAAATCGAAGGAAAAAATAGGTAATCCTGGTATAAAAACCCAAAAAATCGGTACTGTTTTCAATTTATCCGGGAATTGTTAAAAAAAATCTTGCCCCCCATTGTAAAGAGAAAAAAGTAATATATAATACTCCTTTAATTCATTTTGTAAGAATTATACTTTGACTGTTGGATACGTGTTGTAGAGAGGCAAGTTCTGTAATTCGTAATAATTACGGTGAACTAACCTGAAAGCTCTCTCAATATCCTGTTTTTCCAAGATTATCTTCAGAAACAGCAACATCCAGCGGAAGTAGTATTTATAAGCAGTAAATTCTGACAATATTTTTTGGAGATTTATAATGACCATTGATAAAAGCCTTAAAGTCAAGGCGGCCTTGGTCCGGGCGCGCAGCGTCCTGACTCGCGCCGAGCGTATTGAAAAACTGAAATCCCTCGAAAAATGGACCGATGGTTCCAGCCCTCTGGGATTGGTGAAAGTACGCGTTCATAAACTGAACATGAAGAAGAAAAAGAAAAAAGAAGAAGGCGAAGAAGGTGCCGCTGGAGCTGCTGCTCCTGCCACCGCTGCTGCCGGAGCCAAGAAAAAATAGCCTTTTACTATTTTTATCAGTTAAAATTGCAAAATGTAAAATTACGAAACGCAATCTGAGTTCAGATTGCGTTTTTTTATGGATTTTCCTCTTGATTTTTCTCGAAATATACGCTATTATCCAATTCTTCCTTAGCGTATTTCGCGGTAACTGCGATTTTATAGGGTTATTGCCTATTTTTTCGCGGCGCGATTTATGGTTTGCCCCCGCCCGATTTTTTGTCCTTTATATTGTTTATTATAAAAATCAGATGATACGTATTCCGCATGTTATTGTTGTTGCGATTGTAGTTTGTATTTCCCTGAATTACTGCGACGGTTTTCCATGGGATTCATCACAAAAAATAGCGTGGGACAATAATCTGGAACGGGCAAAAATGGCGTCGGCGCAAAGCGGAAAGCCGATTTTACTCCATTTTTATTCGGATACGTGCCCTCCATGCCGGATGATGGAGCAAAATACGTTTCCCAATGCGGCCGTCGTAGACCAAGTCGAAAAGAATTTTATTCCCGTTAAGTTGAATATTCGGGAATATCCCAACGAAGCGCAATATTATCGGATTCAAGCCGTTCCCTCCGATTTGATCTTGAATTCCTCAGGACAGGTAATAAAAGCCTCTCGAGGAGGACAAAAGCCGGATCAGTATAATCAGTTTTTGGCTTCGGCGATTGTATATAATCCGCCTGCCGTCCAGCAACAGCCAGTTGTCCAACAATCGTCTGGCGTCCAGCAACCGTCTGGAGGTTCTGCGTCAGACCCGAATCTGCCGCCGCCGTTGCCGGATTTCCCCGCTCTTCCCAGTCAAACAACTTCGGAGCCTGCGGTTCCGGTTATTCCCCAAGTCGGTACTCAAGGAGCGTGTCCGATTGATGAAACGCCCAGTTTTGACTACAATAAAATTCCCGATGAGGATAAGACCCGAATCGAATACGAAGGCTACTGCCCTGTAGAACTGAGCAAACATCAATTATGGGTTCGGGGAGATTACCGAATCCGGGAGCTGTTTGAGGGACGTCTATATTTGTTTGCCGGCGAACAGCAACGACAGGAATTTAAGCAAAATCCAGCTTTGTTTGCGCCCGCTTATCAGGGAATAGACTTGGTTGCCTACCGGGAGACGGGCAATAAAATTCAAGGAACGCGAGCTTTCG
>CAYZMZ010000043.1:0-1854 GCA_964479655.1 uncultured Planctomycetaceae bacterium | reverse complement strand
GAGCCTGGGCGGTCGGACGAGTTTTTTTGTTCAGCAGCGAAGACAATCTGGAAAAGTTTGAAAAGAACGCGCGATTATATCTAAAGCCATAAGAATTTTGCGGATTGTCCCTGCGTTTTCCCCGTCATTTATCCCGCTTTTACAGTTCCTTTTGTCCTTTTTGTCCCTTTTTTACTGTCCTTTTGTCCCGCCTGTTTAAAAATTCTCCCTTTCCCTTTCCTTTTGTCCTCGTACAATTTTAGGAACGATTTCTGTATACATACGGATTTGTGAACTTAAACAGATTTCTGAATTTTTAGAACAGACCTGCTGTTAAAAGCGGGGTTGTGCTGTTCAAATGATCCTGTTTTACGCTAAAAACATTGCATTTTGCGACAGAGAATTATTCTTTGCCCCCCCTTTTTTCTTAATTCCGATTTTGGTACAATGCAACGAGAGTAAGAATAGCGATTTACTGTATTCGGAATCGATTTTGTTCAATTGCGAATCCGTATATACTTGGTTCTACTTGAAATTTTCCGGCTTATGTTATCATAAAGCAGCCGTTTCATTTCGCCTTGATCCGTAAAACCGGGAGTTTTTATTTCTACAGCGCGGCGAAATCAAAACGGCGTCGGTAGAAAAAATCAAGTAGTCATAGTATAAATCGCAACTTCTGCTATATACTGTTATCCAACCTTTAACCCTTTCAGTAGAGTATTATGCAAGATTTCACCTATGAGAACACAGTAAAAGTAGTTTTTGGACGCGATAAAGTTTGTCAAATCGGTCCGGAAGCGAAGCCGTTTGGACGTAAAGCGTTGCTGGTTTACGGCGGCGGATCGGTAAAAAAGAACGGACTATATGATATTGTCGTTAAGTCGTTGACCGATTCCGGAATTGATTTTGTCGAATATTCAGGAGTCAGCCCCAATCCTCGTTTGTCGCATACTCAAGCGGGAATTGAGCTGGCAAAAAAGGAAAAGGCAGAAATTGTTATCGCTTTGGGCGGCGGAAGCGTAATCGACGAATCCAAGGCGATTGCTTTGGGCGCGCTTTACGATGGCGACGTTTGGGATTTTTATTGCGGAAAAACTCCGGCTGAAAAGGCGTTACCTCTCTGCTGCGTGCTGACAGTAGCAGCTACCGGTTCTGAAATGAATGGCGGAACCGTAATTACCAACGAGCAAACCAAGGAAAAATTCGGCATAATTGTAAAGCCTGCTATGCCTAAAGTGTCTATTTTGGACCCAACGGCGACGTTCTCTTTGGGGGCAAAATACACCGCCTACGCCGGAGCGGATATTTTCGCTCATATTGTCGAGGGTTATATAACCAACGACGATCCCAATACGCCCATTCAAGACCGCTATTGTGAGGGTCTGATGAAAACGGTTATGGAATATACCGCAAAATGTATCAACAATCCAACAGATTATCAGTCGCGTGCTAATATGATGTGGGCGTCTACGATGGCGTGGAACGGACTGCTGCTAGCCGGTTTGGGGTCTTTTGCTTATCCCGCCCATTTAATCGGTCATTCAATGAGTTGTTTGTACGATACGCCTCACGGAGCGTCTTTGTCTGTTGCGATGCCTTGCTGGATGAGAAAAGTCAAGAATCTTTACGGACGTAAATTGACTCAATTTGCACGCAATGTTATGGACGTAAAATCCGATTGCGACCAGGACGCCATTGAACAGGGAATCCAGCGATTGGAAGCCTGGTATCATGCTATCAACGCCCCGACAACGTTTACTCAAGCGGGATTGCCGCTGGAGGCGTTTGAAAAAATCGTCAGCAACATAGCCCAATGCTCGCCCGCTTGGGGCTTGGCTAGCTACGACGTCGAATTTGTAACCGATTTACTCAAGC
>CAYZMZ010000042.1:9300-13385 GCA_964479655.1 uncultured Planctomycetaceae bacterium | reverse complement strand
GTTTCAGACGATTCAAATGAAATGAAAATGCAAGACCCCGGAACGAATAAAGGGCAGTCCAATCAGACTTGCGTTTGGAAAATAACAGAAGCGAATACCGCCCGCTCTATTCCCGTTCGTCCCCTTCGATTTACCGAACAGGGAGTTGAAATTATCGGACAATTAAAAGCCGGTGATCGAATTGTCGCCGCCGGGGCACGATTTCTCTCCGAGGGTCAAAAAGTACGACTTCAATAGAAAATTCCCCCCTGTTTATAGTTTAGAAACGCGAATCAAAATAAAATGTTGCCTCAATACGCTGTTAAAAATCGAAATGTTGTTAATTTTGTCGTTCTAGCCGCTATTCTCGGCGGAATCCTGTCCTATATAAACATCGGACGACTGGAAGACCCGGAATTTACGGTCAAAAAAGGCGTTATTGTAACGGTTTATCCCGGAGCGAGCGCCTACGAAGTTGAACAAAATGTAACCGATGTCGTTGAAAGAACCGTTAATCGGGTGAAAAACGTAGACCGGATCAAATCCTGGTCTCGTCCCGGTCTGTCGCTGGTTTTGGTCGAATTGGATCAGAATCTAACGGACGCGCAGTTATCAGACCGATGGTCTGACATGCGCAATAAAATGAAAGATATTCGCTTGGAATTGCCCGCCGAGGCTCTCTCTCCTATCGTTCAGGACGATTTCGGTCAGGTTTACGGCGTTGTTCTTTCGCTTTGCTCGGAAGGATTTACCCCCAGCGAAAATCTGGCTCAGGCAAGACGTCTTCAACGGAGTTTAAGCATGCTGCCGGAAGTCGGCCGGGTTGAGTTATGGGGACAGCCGGAAGAGTACATCGAAATTACGCTTTCCCGTGCTCGGCTTGCGGAATTGGCGATTCCTCCGACAACGATTGTCGCGTCTCTGGTTAAGCAAAATCTTTCCGCAAACGCGGGAAATATCGAGGCGTTCGAGGAAAAAATTCGTCTGGCACCCACCGGACGATTTCAGTCCGTAGAAGAAATTGGAGATTTACTAATCAACGCGTCTGTAGCCGGGGCCGCGTTGAATACCTTTCAATCGATTGCCGATAAAAATACACCCGGTTCGGCAAGCGTAGCGGCAGATTTAATTGCCTCGCGAAAAGGGGGCGTTGTATCTGTCGGAGGCGAATCGCCGCAAGTTCGTTTACGCGATATTGCCGAAATTCGCCGGGTTGAATTGGATCCGCCCTCCAAAGTCTTTCGTTTTAACGGGCAAACCGGAATTGCAATTGCGATTTCTCCCCGTCCAAACGGAAACGTGACGCGGATGGGGGAACAAATTGAACAGGAAATTGCCCAATTCAAGGAAAATTTACCGCTGGGTTATTCGGTTGATAAAGTCGCTTTTCAACCCGACAACGTTCAGCAGGCAATTCACGGTTTTATCAAATGCCTATACGAAGCGGTAATAATTGTTTCTATCGTCGTTATGCTGGCGATGGGCTGGCGGAGCGGAATTATGATTACCAGCTCGCTGATAATCGTTTTTTTGGCGACGATGTGCCTGATTCTTCCGATGGGAATTGTATTGCAGCGAATTTCACTCGGCGCGTTTATTATCGCCTTGGGAATTTTAGTCGATAACGCCGTTGTTGTCGGCGACCTGATTTCTGTACGTATGTCCAGAGGAATGGAACGAGTTCAAGCCTGCGTCGAGGGAACCCGGCGGACGGCGTATCAGCTTTTAGGCGCAACAATCGTCGGAATTCTTGCATTTTTACCCGTCTATTTGGTTGATAACAACGTGGGCGAGTACTGCAAAAGTCTGTTTATCGTGATTGCGATTTCTCTAACCCTCAGCTGGCTGGCTGCGATGCTCCATACCCCCGTTTTATACATGGATTTCGCGAAAAATCCGTTGCCTGAAATAGAGGAAAAATCCGGAACTGCAAGTTCCAGCACCGCAAAAAAGAATCCGCACGGAGGTACTGTTTACCGCTTTTACCGTTCGACGCTCAACGGAACGCTTGGACACCCCATTCCGGTTTTGACGGTAATCTGCATCGCATGCGTTCTTTCGGGAATCGGATTTAGAAACGTAGATCAAACGTTCTTTCCCCGTGCGCAGCGAACGCAATTTATGATTGACTTTTGGCTCCCGGAAGGCTCGACAATCAACGCCGTAGAAGAGAGAATCGCTCAGGCAGAGGTCTATTTGCGCAAACAAAAAGGGGTTGTCAGTACCGCCTCTTTTCTGGGTGCCGGGCCGCCCCGATTCTACTTGCCGTACGAGCCGCAAATGCCGAACAGTTCCTACGGGCAGATTGTAGTCAACGTTCAATCGCTTTCCGAGGTAGACCAATTGCTTCTGGGAACCGATTGCTGGCTGAAAAACCGATTTCCCGAAGCCCGCGTTCGAGTACAGCGATTCGCCTACGGAATTCCTACCAATTACGAAATCGAAGCGCGATTTTGCGGTCCCGACCCGCAGGTTCTTCGTCAGCTGGGCAGACAGGCAGAAAGTCTGTTTCGCTCGTCGCCGTTAATCAAAGACGTCGATTGTAACTGGCGGCAAAAGGCGTTGGCAATCGCTCCTGAATACTCACAACAACGAGGTCAGCGCGCCGGAATTTCCCGCTCAAACGTTGCTGTTTCGCTGGGTTGTTCCACCCAAGGCGTTCCAGTCGGATTTTACAACGAAAACGTGGGCGAATCGGATACCTTTTCACCTCGAAATATTCCAATCGTCGTTCGAGCAAACCAATCCGACCGGCATGATATTGCCAACGTCGGACGAACCCCCGTCTGGGGTACGTTGGGACAAAACGCAACCTTGGACGATTTGGTATCCGAAATCCCAATTATTTGGGAAGACAACGAAATCTGCCATTACAATCGCGTTCCGGCTGTTACAATCGGAGCCGACGGCTGCTATACGTCCTGGATGAAAGCGTACAAAGATACAGCAAGTAAAATCAACGCCATAGCTCTGCCGGAAGGGTATTCCCTGGAATGGGGAGGACAAAAAGAGGAATCGAATAAATCGACCGCAAAAGTCCTGTCCCAATTGCCCTTGGCGGGGATTCTCATGCTGATTGTTGTCGTCGCGCTGTTTAACGATATTCGTTAGCCGCTGATTATTATCCTGACCGTACCGCTATGCCTGATTGGAGTTACCGCTGGAATGCTGATTCTCGATAAATCGTTTGGTTTTATGGCTCTTTTGGGAGTCATGGGACTGTTAGGCATGATTGTACGAAACGGCGTCGTTCTGATGGATCAAATCGATGAATATATTGATCAAGCCAAAGCGAACGGCACGTCCCGGCTGGAGGCAATTATCGAGGCGTCGGTAGAAAGAATGCGCCCGGTTACCGTCGCCGCTACAACGGTTATCGTTGGAATGATTCCGCTGCTTCAAGACCCGATGTTTGATTCAATGGCTACCGCTATGATGTTCGGTCTGATGTTCGCAACCGTCCTGACACTGTACATAGTTCCCGTTTTGTATAAACTGATTTTTCGTATCGCCGATTAGATTTTAATCAGTATATTTGCATTCATGTACGTTTGTATTCGATGTATTTACATTCCACAATACTTTTATTCTGGATAAAAGATTACTGGCTGACTTGATTTTTGTTTCAACGATAAGCGGCTGGCTTTTACCATCCGTATATCCTGTTTAACCAAGCTATATCCGGTTTGAAAGCCGTATATCCGGTTTACCCGCCGTATCTCGGCGAGGAAAACCGCTTGGTTATTGATTGATAAAATATAATTCAAAGGAGTTTTTATTATGTATTCAAATGCGTTCGCTCGGGATTTTCGTATCCGTTTTCATGAAGTGGGACCGACCAATCAGCTAACCGTTCCAACACTGTTCAATTATATGCAGGAGCTGGCTTTTGCCCATACAGCCAGTCAGGGAGTTGGAATAGACAATTTGCACAAATTGGGTTTAACCTGGGTCGTTTCACGTACCGCCGTTGAGATGGATTATTATCCCGAACATGGCGATACGGTTACCGGCTATATTTGGGGAGGACAAATTAAAAGGCTATTTGTTCCCCGTTACTTTGTGTTTACCTCAAACAATACCGGCAAGGTAATTGCCAAGTGCGC
>CAYZMZ010000042.1:0-9290 GCA_964479655.1 uncultured Planctomycetaceae bacterium | reverse complement strand
ATGCTCCGTCTGAGCACGCTGTTTCCTGTTGTTCCCGCCGAATTTTATCACCCCAACGAAACAGAAGATAACTCTTTCCCTGAATTTTTTACGGATATGACGAAAATTGACAATTCCCCCAGTTCAGATCCGATAACAATCCGCGCGGGTCAGTCTCTTATCGATTTAAACAATCACGTAAACAATCGTTTTTATCTGGCGTACTCCCAAGACTGGCTGGCGCAACAGTTAGGACGGCTGGTTTGCATACAACGGATACAAATCAATTTTAATTCCGCTTTAACGTTTAACGAATTGATGGTCTGTACAGGTCAAGTAAATCAGAACACCTTTCGCGTAACCGGTCATACCAGCGAAGGTAAAAACCTGTTTTCCGCCCAAGGCGTATTCGTTTAACCAAGCGGGGGTACCCGAACAAACAGCCGCAAGAAACGAACCGCGCTCCGTTTGAATTTCCGCCAAACGAGGTATTCACAATCAGCAATATTCGGCCAACGGAGACGCCCATCGAATCGGGACGGACAGTTGAACTTCCGCCGGTTACCCCAAAATTATTCCACGGTTTCAATTACGCCGCTTCGCCCTATAAAGCGGTGTCTTCGCCGCCCCGCCGCTGCGTGGATTTGGCAAGAATAATATTTCTTACTCCTGTTGTTGACATTGGTTTGATATTCGGTATAATCCAATATTGTTGGAACTGAATCGTAAACAAAAAGATTATGTACAACAGAAATTAAGGAATATCAATCAATGAACTTTACATGGAAAGATTGGGCAGCGGCTTTACGGATGCAAAAGTTTTACGAAAATCATCCGCGTTGGTACGCGCTATACATGGGCTGGCTGGCGTTTCAATCGTTTGCCGCAATTATTATCGCGCTCCTAATTTTCGTCGGTTTGATTCTGGCAACAATAGTTACCGGCTCCGTTCAATTGGGAATTTTCACCCTTTTTTGCATCGGTTCATCAATTTTTGGATATGTAATAGCGATACTAGACCGTCCTTGGGCAGGGCAGTTTTTCCTCGACAAAAAGAAATATAGGCACGTATACGATAAAGTTGCGGAAATCTCTCGCAAAGTCAACGGTCCTCCGATTCACGAAATCTATATTGGTTACGACTTTAACGCCAGCGTGGCGTCTTGCTTTACCTTTACCCCGTTTCGGAAAAATGTACTCATGTTGGGCTATCCGCTGTTATGTTCACTCAGCAGTCGAGGTTTATACGGATGTTTAATGCACGAAATCGGGCATTTATCGCATAATCATTTGTCCACATCAACGTTTTTTTATGCGTTGCAATCATTTTGGGCAAATTTACATTTAGGGGTTGTCGGACTGGTTTTTATTCCGTGGTTAAGAACCTGGTTTTCCGAACTCAACCTGGCTACGCTGCCCCTGTATAGAAAACACGAAATTGAAGCGGATAGCTACGTAGTCCAATTTTTGGGCGGCGAATATTTAGCCGCCTGTCAGGTAGAAATTATGCTTAAAATGAAGTTCTTTATAGATTTACTCGAACAAGAAATAGTGCCGCGGATGCATAACGACGATTGGGATGAATGCGATTTTGCGCAGTGGATGCGGGACTTATTACAGGAAAATTTACCCGCCGATGAGGCAGAAACACTGGTTGAACGTTCATTAAAAAACATGAATGATATTTTCGATCCGCACCCCTGTTTTGCCAAGCGGCTGCAACTGGCTAATTGCACCAATCCGATGCTTTACATTTATTTTCAGGCCGATGCGCTGGAACAATTTATTCACCCGGACGCTGATTTTTATAAACAGATTAACACGTACTTACATCAAATTACACAGGAAAAAGCGCAGGAAGTTAAATCGGAATGGAATCAATCGCTGCAATGGCTAAAAGAGAATCCGCTTTCCGATACAATGGATATTAATACAATCAATACCGCCTTGGATTATTTAACGACAACACGACAAATTCAGCAGCACGATGCGTTTGTTGAACAATGCCTATGTGTCTATCCTGAAAATCCGGAACTGATAAGTTATAAAGCCCTTTCTTTGGCAAAAAAGGAGCCTGATCAGGCGGCGATTCTGCTTGAACAATGCTTGAGCAAAGCCCCGTCTTTGTATCTGTCCTCTGCCTCAGACTTTCTGATTGAATATTATATCAATTTGGGCGACCTTGAACGTCTTCGAGTATTTTTATTGAATCAGCAGTCGCAAATGAAAGGGCTTCGCAAATTAGCGGCTCCCGACTTGGTCAACGGCGATAATTTGTGTACTTACGAGCTGCCCGACCAGGTTAAAGACATTTTATCTAAAAGTTTTAATACGAAATTCAAGCAAGTTTACAAAGCCTATAGCGTTAAACGGCGGCTGGACAATCAAACCTCCATGGGAGTAGTTTTTCTCGTTCTGGAACTGAAATACAAGTGGTATCGGCTTGAAACTACGCACGCAGAAATGCTGGACACTTTAGAGGAAATCTCCGATTATCATTTTATTATACGCAAAAGTAAATTCTGCAAACGATATATCCAGCCTATTCCAAACGCCTGTTTTTACGATCGGGATACCTATACTTCGCCCACGTGATTTCAGAATAACATATAAACGGGGGAAATAATTCAAGATAAACGGGGAAAATTTCAATATAGATTGGGGATGTTTCAAGTATATTATATTTCACCCGCTTGTAAATTCCAGACGGTACCTATATAATTGTAATCGGATTACAGTATAATTAATTACCATCAGATTTATTTTACCAACAACCATTTTTCATCAAAAGGAATTTGATATTATGCCTCAACGGTATATAGCCATCGATTTAGGAGCGTCCAGCGGACGAGTTTGCTTGGGAACCCTAGACAACGGAAAACTGTTTCTGGAAGAAATCCACCGCTTTGAAAACGGCGGAATCAATATGAACAATACCCTTTTCTGGGACGTGCCCCGACTTTGGAAAAATATCGTCGAAGGGTTAAGAATCGCCGCCGAAAAAACGACCGATATTATTTCTATCGGCGTCGATACCTGGGGCGTCGATTTTGCGATATTGGATATAAACAACGCGCTTTTGGGCAATATCGTTTCCTACCGCGACAGCCGAACTAACGGAGCGTTGGAAAAAGCGTTCGTCCGCGTTCCGCAAACGGAAATATTTCAGTCCACCGGTCTGCAATTCATGCCTTTTAATACGCTGTATCAGTTATTAGCTCTGCAAGAGCAGCAATCGCCCCAGTTGGAAGTCGGAAAATCGCTGTTGATGGTTCCCGATATAATCAATTTCTTCCTGACCGGGAAAAAGTCCAACGAGTTTACCAACGCCACAACAACGCAGTGTTTTAATCCCTTAACCGGAAATTGGTCTTGGGAATTACTGAGCAAATTCAAATTACCGTCGGGAATTTTTGGCGACATTTCGCAGCCGGGCACGATATTAGGCTCCGTTCAGCCCTCGGTCCGTGAATTAACGGGATTAACCTCTCGAACGCAAGTCGTTCTACCCGGAACTCACGATACCGCCAGCGCGGTCATGGCTGTTCCCGCCGAATCAATTCCCGGTCGTCAGCCGGATTGGGCGTATTTGAGCTTGGGAACCTGGGCTTTAATGGGCATAGAATCGCCCAAGCCGATTATTAATTCCACGGTAGAAAAATTCAATTTTACCAACGAGGGCGGAGTAGGAAACACCTATCGAATTTTGAAAAATATTACCGGTTTATGGATTATTCAGGAATGCAAGCGGATTTGGAATCAAGCGGGAAAAGCCTATTCCTGGGACGATATAACCGCGTTGGCAGAACAAGCCCAGCCGCTGGATTGCTTAATCGATCCAGACGACGCCGGTTTTGCCGCTCCCGATAACATGCCGCGGCAAATTATCGATTATTGCCGGGCACATGGACAAACCGTTCCGCAAACCGATGGAGAAATAATCGCCTGCGTCGAACGAAGTTTGGCGAATCGATTCAAGCAGGTTCTTCAAATGACGGAAGAAATCAACGGAACGAAAATTCAGACGCTGCATATAATCGGCGGCGGAACGCAAAACTCCCGTTTATGCCAGCTTACCGCCAACTCTATCGGACGCCCTGTTGTCGCCGGACCCATTGAGGCGACGGCTACGGGAAATATCATGCTCCAGGCGATTGCCGACGGGACAATTGACAATATCGCCGTTGCCCGAGAGATAATAAAAAAGTCCTTTCCCGTCAAAACATACTTACCCAAATAGACGGCAAAAAACGGAATCCAAAGGGGGAAAATATACTGTCATTGCGCTATTTTTCCCCTCAATGCCGTTTCATTTCGCCCAATTGATAGAACCAAGTCCCCTATTTTATCAATCAGAGCGGAATAAAGCGACTTACTTATAACAATACAGACTGGTATATTTATAATAAAATCTATATATTGGAAATATTTACCTTTTTTTCTTTCCATTTTATCCAACAGACTGTTGCAAAATCCTTACATTAGGTGTATAATAACACTTGTTTGAGGAAGTTCCTATCTCTTTTTCGGATTTTAGTTTTATTATCATAGATTTTACTGTTATAATAGAGACTTTATTTTTCTATGTTAATTCGCAGTTAAGGTCAGAATTACCGAAAAAAGGTAAAATTCAGTGTAAATAATAGTAGTTGGATTGCGATGCATTTATTACACAGTAAATTAAACCGTATTTTTTAAAAATGGATAACAAAGAAAATTTGCCGCTGTTTTCCCAGCCGTCTTCCGTAGATACGCCCACGGCATTGCTTACAGATTGTATCAATCAGGCACCGCAGGCGTGGGAGAAAATTGTAAAATTGTACGGTTCGCTTATAAATTATTGGATGGGAACAGAAATTCCGGTATCTGAAAGGGAAGACGTATACCAAAATATTTTACTGTCCATTTTTCAATCTTTGCCTAGCTTTCGCAAAGAAAACCAGATGGATAAATTTAGAAAATGGCTTCGTGTAATTGTCAAGCGTCGTGTTGCCGACTTTTATACTCAAGACAAGCACCAACGAGGCGGTTTGCAATACATGGGAACAGATTTATCCGAAATAGAAAATCAGGCGGATTTTGATCCAATGATATTATGTATAGAAAACAAAATATTGCAGGAACAGCTCGTTGCTTAAAAAGGAGCTTCCTGAAAAAGAATGGCAGATTCTTTACCTGAGTATTTTGGAAAATAAATCTCCCAGCGAAATTGCCGCCATCCTCAATTTAACGCAAGGCAACGTTCGTACAATAAAATATCGGTTGTTGAAAAAAATTCAACAAGAATACGCGGATTGTCTATCCTAATGAGTTCCCCTGATTTATGTCCTGACGATAAAATATTACAAACGTATGTTGCCGGCAACTTGTCTGACCAACAATGCGCCGATTTGGAACGTCATCTGCAAACTTGTCAGCATTGCAATAATCACTTGGATGCGCTTGAAAAAAGGAATACGGCGTTTTTCCTCTAATAAAAATGACTGATACAGATCTGAACAGGTTAAACGAACAAATTAATGCCAAAATTAGTGAACAGAATATAGATGCATCTCCCGGTCAGAATAGTCAGACAAGTGAGCAGATAAATACCGGTACTTTTGAAAATGATGTTATTATCAACACGCCAGATATTTCAGAAGAACCTTTTGAAAATACCGTCTCCTTTGGCGATTATCAAATTATTCGTCAGTTGGGACGAGGCGGAATGGGTGAAGTCTTTTTAGCGGTTCATAAACTAATGAAACGCCAAGTTGCCGTTAAGGTAATCAAGCACGACAAAATAGGCGATCAGCAGGCTATCCAACGATTCTGTTCTGAAATCAAAACGATTTCGCTGCTTCGTCACCCGCATATCGTTCAAGCCTACGATGCAGGACAAATTGACGGTTTTTTCTTTTTGGTTATGGAGTACCTCAAGGGCAATAATCTCAACAATGCCGTAAAACAAAACGGTATGTTGTCTTTGGAAACGGCTTGCAATTATATTATTCAGACGGCCGAAGGGCTGCTTTTTACCCACAAACAAAGAATCATTCATCGTGATGTTAAACCTGAAAATGTGTGGCTGGAAAAGAATGGCAACATTAAAATTCTGGATTTGGGACTGGCAAAATACACTAATCTGAAAATCGATACGGACAATGACTTTAATAGCACCGATTTTAGTCTGTCAGAATCTATGATATCGCATAACGTTGCAGGCACTCCAGACTTTATGTCTCCGGAGCAATTTGTGTTTGGTATTCAGATAGACAAAAGAACAGATATATACTCGCTTGGATGCGTATTCTTTTTTCTGCTAACAGGCTTTCGCCCGTTTGCTTTAGACAAGAGTCAGTCAATAAACAAGCAAATACAAAAACGTATAGAAAGTCCTGTACCCTCTATACGAAAATACCGTAAAGATATTCCGCGTGCTGTTCAGGTCGTTTTGGATAAGATGATGGCCAGCCAACGCGATGACCGTTATAATTCCATGTCTGAGGTTATTGCCGTCTTAACCCCCTACGCCGAAAAAAGCGTATTAAATTATCCGCTTGACGTGCTGGGGATTCGCCGCAAATCAAAGAGTTTCTTCCGTTCAATCGGCATTTGTTTTTTGGTATTTTTATGTCTCATTTTTGGAATACTAATGGATAAAATCGCGATGCGTACAACGACGATTCCAAGTACCCCTTCAACGACACCCAATACCGTTCCAGCGGATTCCTCAACAGATGCAGACAATCCGATTGCGGAACCGGTTAAACAGGATTATACAGATAAAAATATAAACACCGATTCGAGTGAATCTATTGAGCATCCTTCTGCAAACCCCGTTATTCCAGAGAATATACAAACTCCTATAACAGAAACTTCTCAGTCAACCGTTGCGGAAACCTCTGCCTCGAATACAAACCTTCTTCAAGCTAAAATTCCCTTGCCTGACCAGCCAAGTATCATTCCTCTGAAAGAAATGGCTCTTTCTCAGGCGCCTGTTTCTTTTAGAAAAAATATTGACAAGCTCCGACAAAAAATTTCCAGAGAGAGCTTCTGCGTTGCCGGACAAGTTCTATATGACGATCACGGTGTTCTTCGCCCTGCAACAAAATGCTTTTTTTCTGTTGACATAAAAAAGAAACCGGATGACGTAACGGGTACATACCGTTACTCGGACGGCTGGTTTAACTCGTTGGTAACGAGTTCTTCTCCCAATGCGCTTATTATAACCGATTTTCAGTATGGTAAATTTGAGCAACAGATTCCTCTTGAAGCGGGAAAAATAAACTTCTTCCAGGTTATTCTCAAGCCGCTGCCTGATGATATGCGGACAGCCTTTTCCGGTCGTATTATCGACGAAAACGGCAAGCCGTTTGCAAATGTTCCAATCTCGCTCGTTCTCCCTACAAAAAACGTGAATTACCCTCCGGTTGAAAATATGTGTGGACAAACGGACGAAAAGGGATTCTATTCCTTTCCCGGCATTGCGAGGCTTAATTATTTGCTGAGTATCGACGTCAGTGGTGCTCATTACACCGTTACCGATGTCAAGGAAAACATGGAAGTTGTTGTTCCATGGAAATATGAATTTTTTATAGACTATGTTTACAGTAAAACCAATGATTTTACGGGCAAAGCAATACAGCGTAACTGTGCAATAGACAGCAAAAACAGAATCTTGTTCCGAACAGGCGAGTATGGTTCTACCGGGTCAGATGTTTATTTTAGATCGAAAAATGAGCTTGGTGTCAGTGCTCGTTCCCAAATATACTCGCTGGGAAACATTCCGTTTGATTCCGTGAATAATGTTACGGGGGAAAAGTCCCTTCGTGGAAAGATTTCCTTTGCTCCCAATCAGGTTTTCACGGTTCGAACACTGGATGGAGGTTTTGCCAAATTTATGATACGTGAAATAAAAGCGGTTAAACTGGACGGTTCCCCGGCGACAGTAAATTCCACGAAATCGATTAATGCGTCTGATTTAGCCAGTGCTTCTGATGCAACCGTTTTAGCCGCTTCTTCCGAGCCTGCTAACATCGCCCTCAAACAAGAAGAAAAACAAAAATCATACGTTATTCCACTCAGCGAAGAACAATTATCACAGGCACCGCCCGAATTTCTCGCATTCTATTCTAAACTAAAAGAATCCGTAACTGGCACAGAAAATTTTCATGTCGGAGGTCAGATTTTTTACGACGACGATGGAGTTCTCAAACCAGCCAACGTGAAAGATTTTTCAGTTGCATTGAAAATGGACTGCGCTAACGCGTTAGATACGTATCGGTACGAAAATGGCTGGTTCATAAATCCGCAAAATCGAGACATCAGCTATGATATTCTGCTTGTCGTTGATTTCAGATATGGAAGACTGGAACAACACGTTCCCATAAAAGAGGGGCAGATAAATTTATTCCAGGTTGTCTTAAAAAAACCGCCGCAGGAAAAACTTTCGACATTTACCGGGCATATTGTTGACGAGCAAGGAGACAACATTGCCGATGCTAAAGTGTCTGTTTCGATATACATTTCAAACGGATATAGTCAGCCGCTCGCTAAACGGGAAGTTCAAACTGATGAAAACGGAAACTTCTCCATTCCTGACATCATATGGCAAGCATACATAATTGATATCGAAAAAAAGGGCTTTGCAGATGGGTACATAAAGGTCAGCGATATTGACGACAAGTTACATAAAGAAATAACCCTCAAACGATTGCGCACCTACGTAATGGATTATGTGTATAGCGAGGACAATGATTTTACTAACGATCAGGTTCATCACAGTATAAATCTGAAATTATATAATCGTTTCTACTTTAAAACGGGGGCAAAAGGGATAATGCACAGCAACAAATATGATCTTTTTTTGGTCGATATTGATCATTTCCGCAATGGCGTTGGTTCTGGAATATATTGTGATTACAACCTCGATTTCGATAAAATTGAAAAAGTAGACGAAGACTCCTTGTGTCGACGTCTGGATTCTATTGAAAAAATGAAGCCCTACTGCATGAAAACCGGTCAGGGAAATTATGTTAAATTTATTATTCGAGAAATCATGATACAATACTAATTATTCTCTCCGAACGGAAGGTACTGGAAAAGGCGTTCCTTTTTGCCCAGAACTGAAGTCCGAAATTAGCGGGTTATGGAGGGGAATGTCCTCTCCATAACCCCGGACTTTAGTCCGGGGCTGAGCATATCTCTACTATATTTAACTGCCCACGCCGCTAGGCGGCGGGCAGAGAATCTAACAGGAACTCCGCCTCGGGATCCAACCGCGTAGCGGTTGAATGTTCATAGCCGTGCGTGAAACACACGGAAAAGAA
>CAYZMZ010000041.1:8550-13396 GCA_964479655.1 uncultured Planctomycetaceae bacterium | reverse complement strand
GGCAGCAATTTGCGCCATAACGCCCGAGGCGTCTACTACGTTCATGCGCAGATAATATCGCCCTTCAACCTCATCGGGATTGCGTAATTGGGTTTGCGGACGTTCATCTCCCCATAAATTGAGCACGTTAAAGGTAATTGCCGTTCTTCCGATAGCCGTATCGAGAATATCGGCGCATACCGCGCTGGCGGTAGGCATTTCTCCAGCTCCCTTGCCGTAGAAGAAAACGTCGCCGACGGCATCTCCGACGACATGAACGGCGTTAAACGCGCCGCAGACGCCGGCAATATTGGATCCCTGTTTAACCAAGGTGGGGGAAACGCTTAACTCCAAGCCGGACTTGGTTTGCTTGGCAACGCCCAAGAGTCGAATTTTGTATCCTAATAACTTGGCGAAGTGCATATCGACGGCTTGAACAACGTCAATTCCCGTTCGGGGAATATCTTTCCAATTGACAACCGCTCCGTAGGAAAGCTGGGCTAAAATCGCCAGCTTTTGGGCTGCGTCTGAACCGTTGACATCCAAAGCCGGATTGGCTTCGGCGTATCCTAATTGCTGAGCCTGTTTAACGGTATCGTCGTAATTCGCTCCGGTTTCTTCCATGGTTGAAAGAATGAAGTTGCTTGTTCCGTTGAGAATAGCATGAATCGACTGAATTTGATTGGCTTGCAACGACTGCCCGATTCCGGCAATAATAGGGATTCCGCCTGCTACCGAGGCTTCAAAGGCGATTGTACAGCCTTTTGAGCGTGCTTTATCGAATAATTCCTTGCCGTATGTTGCAAGCAATGCTTTATTTGCCGTTACAACGTTCTTTCCGGCGTCCAGAGCTTTGTCTACCAAGGTTTTGGCAAATCCCGTTCCCCCGACCAGTTCGACTACAATCGAAATTTCCGGGTCGTTGATTATATCGTCTGCGGAATTGGTGATAATCTCCATCGCCTTGGGAACGCCCCGATCTCGCGTTGTATCGACGTCGGCGATACGAGAAAGAACCAAGTCCACTCCGCTGCGGAGTGCCATGCGTGATTTCTCGTTCAGCAGAAGTTTAGCAACTCCTGTTCCGATAGTTCCAAAGCCAACCAATCCGACCTTCACTGTTTTTTTCGTACTCATATAATCTAAACTTGTAATCTTACCTAAACCTGATACTCTGACTTCCGAAGACTTCCGCTTACCACGGCTTACTTCATGCAACTGTTGACGTTTTGCGAAAGCGTTTCTGCTTTGCGCAATTCGCCTGGATACATGAATTAACCGGGCAGGGAAAACTCAAGTAGAGTCAGTATAACAAAACTCTAATTTGAGTAATATAACCTATTTTTCCCTTTTTTCAAAGAGGACTTACCCAATAATTTGAAAAACAGTCAAAAAAATACCCTCAAACGTATCCCTTTACATGAATATAGACAAGTATATCTGTTTCTTGAACGAAATTTAGCTTTCCGCTTTTTGACAGATTCCAGTCTCCGTGTTGCTTTCTGACCGGATAACTGGTTGGCAAAGATAAAAATCAAAAGAAAGCTATCTTGCGTTGACAAACGTTTTCGACTTCTTCTCGATGCCTTCCCGTCTATTTTTTAACAGGAAGGCACGAAAGAACGAAGGGGGATTTCTCCGTTCCAACGGTTTCTCTTTTATTTCAGACCGAACGCATGGACGTTGCCGCCGAAATCGGAGACGAATAAGGTCTTTCCGTCTGGAGCCAGCGCGGCACTGGAGAGAATAGGCGCACCGAGGTTCCGTTTCTCAACAACGGTTCCGCTGCGGCGTGTTGGTTCTATTACATATAAATAACCGTCTAATGCCCCCACAACAACGTACTTTCCAACGCGAACGGCGGTCGCTTCTATCGTCGATTGCTCAGGGGACGTATACGGGGAACTGTAGATTAGGTTCGTGCCTGTTTTAACTTCCCACAACAACTGGAATGTCGCCCTGTCAAAGGCTTGCAAACCGCTGTCGGCGGACCCTACCAGAATCAAATCGTCGAAAATCAGCGGAGTAGAGGCCGTTTGCAGATTCTTACTCGTCTTGACAGAGGTCAGCAGAGCACCGTTATTGGGGTCAAGCGTCTGCAAAGACAGGCTGGACGCCCCTAAAATCACCTCGCGACCGGTATTATCTACCAACGGAACCATGGCACTGGAACGGAAGCGCAGCTGGTCATGCTTGGCACTCCAGAGGAGCTTACCCGTCTGAGGGTCATGCGCGTACAGCGCACGCCAGTTGGCAGAAACCAGCAGTAAATTCCCGAAAAACGAATGTCTTGCCGTTGTTCCTTCTCCCCCAGACCAGGCGGTATTCTGCCAGAGAACCTTGCCGGTCGCCGCTTGGTAGGCTTTCAGTCCGTTTCCCTGTCCGGCAAACAGAACTCCATCGCGATAAATCGGAGCTGCTATCAAGGGCGTTGGTTCCGCTCCCTGGGAATCCGTCCAGAGAATTTCGCCCGTTTTCCCGTCCAGCGCGTAAACGTTCCAAGCCTGATCCATCGCAAAAACGCGCGTTCCATCGGTTGCCATGGCGCACTTAACCGAATTATTCGTTTTGGTTTTCCAGCGAATCGCCCCCGTTTTATCCAGCGCGATAACGGCGCAACGGGTTCGATTTCCGTCGTCCGCTGTTGCGACAATCGTCCCTCCGTCGAACGGAATCGGTTCGCCAAAGAGCGTTTCATTTCCTACGTTCGTCGTCCATAACGAGGTGAGAATCGCGTTGGCAGCATCAGAATTATCGACCAGCGGTCGAACGACAGAGATTGTCTTGCCGTCGGCAAAACGAATATCCGCCTGAACAGAAATCTCACGCTCCGAAAAATCCGTTGGAAAAGAGCAAGCCGCTTCCCAAATCCAGGGAGAAACTTGATTCAACGTGCCGTTGGAAATAGTCTGGTCTTGTTGATTCGCTTCGCTTTTTTCGTCGGTCTTATTATTCTTTCCGATTATTGAATAGGCGGCATGTTCAACCGGAACTGCGGAATCGTAGGCGCTTATGAGCAGATGCAAAGGCACTTTATCCGACGATTGATTCGTTTTCGATTCCTCGGCGGAAATCAATTTTGCGGTCTTTTCAAACGCCGCGATTGCAACGTGATGATCGACGTAACTGCTGCGTGTTTGAATTGATTCAATCCCGGATTTTCCAATCGTATAAACGTAGAACGTTCCGACGGAATGATCAATTCCGCCTTTATTGGGAGGCGCGACGGAACCGAAAATCGTTCCGGTCTCCTCGTTCTGATCGAATACACTTGTATGATAATGACCAAATAGCCATGCCTTTAAATTAATCGACTTCATATCAATTGCGTTTTCGCCAGATCCGTATCGAAACATGGCAGGAGAGTTGAACTTGCCTCCGGCAGGCGCGGAATGATTGAAAACAACGACAGGCGTTCCTTCCGGCAGCTGCGCCAAATCATTTTTTAGCCATTGAGCAACTTGAACTACCGAGTACGAGGGGCGATAATCGCCGCTGGGCATCGGCGTTACGACGAAATGAACCGGACCGGCGTTGAACGAATACCAGCAAGGACCGAATTGCTTCTCGAACAGTTCTTCGCCGTACTTCCCGCTTACCAAGTCATGGTTTCCAACGGAATAGTAAACGGGCAGACCCATTGTATTGGAATTGACTTTTTGCGCATTGAATTTCAATCCGTCTGGATAGCATATATCGCCGGAGGAAATCAAAAACGCGCAGTTGGCAATTTTCGCATGCTGCCGCAGATTTTCAATCCAAATCTCCTGACCTCCCGAAATTTCTACGTCGGAAACCTGAATAAATCGAATCGTTTCGCCTTGCGACGGGGCAAACGGCTCCAGAACAAACGTATAGTCTGTTTTCTCTGCTTGAATCGGCGCATAGAATCGGTCTTTAGCACGCATTCCAGCCGGAGTTGAGACAAATAGAAATCGCGCTGCCTCCCGTTGAGGAAGCGAAAAGCTCCCGTCGGAGGCGGTTTGAACCACGTTCAAACCATCGGAAACGCCAATACCAGACAGAGGCTTGTTATCGGAATCGACGACACACCCCGTCCAGTCGGCAAACGCGCTGGAACCCGTCAATAAAATTAAAACAATAAAAATCAAGTGCATGGTAATTGTAAAAATTAAAGTTTACAGCAAACGAATCACAATAAACAAATATCCAGCTTTAGCTAAATGGGGAAAACGCTGTACAATTTTCCCTGTTTACGCGCGGATTTTTACCGGGGTAAACGGAATGGGAGCCTGAGGATAGAATCGTTCGGATAGTTTGACGCGTCCTTGAACCGCTAAATCCTTGGCTAGCTGAACAAGACGGCGGCGGGATTCCTCGACATCTGACAACCGCGTTGGACCGATCAGCCAAAGCTGACTGCGGAACATCTGTTGCTCGGATTCGGGCAACGGGGAAAGGAACTGATCTAAAACCTTTTTCGGCGCTCCGACTAACGCTAAAACGACTTCGGAGGGGTCGGCCACTTCAAAAAGATTTTTCAACGACTGAGAATCCAACTCGGATAAATTATCGAACGTAACTCCCGTTGGATACATCGGTTCTAAAATATCTTTGTCGGTTTGTTTTATGGAACTGATAATATTTTGTGCTGCTTGTACATCGGTAGCCGCTAAAATTCGGGTTAATTTATCCAGTTTAATTTCTTTCCCGTTGTCTGCGAGATTTTCCGTATTGATTTTTTCTTCGGAAAAATGGGCGATTTGTTCCTGAAGTGCAGCCGCTGTATCCGCTAAAATTTCAGGTTCAGGATTTTCTAAATGCAAAAATCGGTCAATCGTTTGAGATTGGTAATCTGGAGCGAAATGACCTAGAACTTGCCCCGCCTTGGATTCCGGAACCTGCG
>CAYZMZ010000041.1:8290-8540 GCA_964479655.1 uncultured Planctomycetaceae bacterium | reverse complement strand
AATACCAGCGCGGCAGCCTGCGGACGTTCGACAGAAAGAATCTGCGCCAGACGGAGACTGGAAACCGATTCCAAAAACTCAAATTCCGGGGCGTACGTTTCCTTCTCAGACGAATCGGAAGCAGACGTTTGCGGTATCTCGACAGGCTTCTGCCCTGCGGCAACCGCCGTATATTCGGATTCCGGCTCTGTATGCAATTCCAGCTTAATCGGAGCGGGAGAAACGGATTCTTCCGTAACCGGAGCGGTTG
>CAYZMZ010000041.1:7545-8280 GCA_964479655.1 uncultured Planctomycetaceae bacterium | reverse complement strand
GCCTCGGCTGGCGAAACGGCTGGCGAAACGGAGACGGGAGCAGAAGCGGCTTTTTCAACCGGCTTTTTCGACCGGCGAAATAAAACCGACAGTAGAATCAGTCCGAATAAAACGACCAAAAACGTCCCGCCGATTATTCCTGCGGTTTGCGGATTGTCTTTGACTTGAGTATATACGTAGTTATACGCCTGTTCAAATGATTCTGATATATTCTGGAAATAACCGTTTTGCGTGGCATCTTTTTCCGTTTTGATGGTTGTTTCGGTTGGCTTTTCGGTCTTAACTTTAATCGGTTTATTCTGGGTAAGCAAGCCCTCGGCGGGTAATTTCGGGGCGGTTGATTCCGATTCCGTCGAACGAACCGTCGGCATTTCGGCGGCGGCAATTATCGTATTTTTACTGATTCCGTTAAAGGAAATATTGATGAATTTTTCGGGATTCTGTCTTGCTTCCGTCTGGGGCAGAATGTTGGCAATAACCTGCATTAAAGACGTTTTTTCCGATTCAGCCGCTTGACTGATTAAAGTCGAATCCGGCTTTTGTCCGGGCAGTAAATTTCCCGTCTGACGGCAAATTGCGGCTAAATGATCGAGAGGAATAACAATCGAAACGCTTCTTAAAAGCACGCTGGGAAATATAGGCGTTCCGGGAACAAAACGCCCTGTTGTCGTAATCAACCTTGCGGGAACAACCGCCGGTTCTGATATATTCTGGAACGATGCTATCCAGGCCCTT